>DRNB01000313.1 GCA_011375045.1 Aquifex aeolicus | reverse complement strand
CTGCCGATGGCGGAGTGGTATCTGAACGTTATGGCTCTGTCCGCCATAGCCGTGGTGCTCTTTCTCGGAGGCTGGTCCGGTCCGCGCATCCTCGGACCCCTGTCCCCTTACTTCTGGTTCCTGGCGAAGACGTTCGGTCTGGTCTTCTTCGTGATGTGGCTACACTGGACGCTGCCGCGGTTTCAGGCTAAGGACGTTACGGAGATAGCGTGGCGGATAATGCTCCCTCTCGCCCTCCTGAACGTTGTGGTTACGGCGACGGTAGTTTACTTTTTCGGAGGTAGCTGATGGGTGTGAAGAGGGTCAGCAGAAGGGACGTTCTCAACTTAGTTGAGACCATATTCTTCATAGATTTCCTGAAGGGGCTGTCGGTTACCCTCAGGAACATGCTCAGGAAACCCATCACCACCGAGTATCCGGCGGAGAAGCTGACTCCCCCCAAGAGGTTCAGGGGCGCTCACGGACACTTCGTCTGGGACGGTTCGGAGCCTGACTCCCTCAAAGCCATAGAGCGCTACATGAGCTACGAAAAGGGCAAGAGCAGATGTGTAGCCTGCTACATGTGCCAGACCGCCTGCCCCATGCCCACCCTCTTCAGGATAGAGGCGGTGCAGATGCCGGACGGAAGCAAGAAGGTGGTTCGCTTCGATATGAACCTTCTGAACTGTATGTTCTGCGGACTGTGCGTGGACGCCTGTCCCGTAGGCTGTCTTACCATGACCGATCTCTACGAGCTGGCGGGTTACTCCAGAAGGGATGCGGTCCTGAGGGTCGAAAAGCTGGAGAGGCAGGGCATCGACTTCAAGAGCAGAAGGGGTGATGAGCCGGACAGGATCTGGTCCGACGACGTCCATAGGGAAAAACTGTGGGGGAAGATAGAGTGGAGTGGATAGTTTTCGGAACCCTCGCTCTGTGGCTTCTGGGGTCGGTAATCGGGGCGATTCTGGTCAGAAACCCCGTTCACTCCATACTCTTCTTCCTCTCCAGCGTTCTTGCCATGGCAGGCCTCTTTCTGAGCCTGGGGGCGGAGCTCTTGGCAGGTCTGCAGATTATCATCTACGCGGTTGCCATAGTCGTCTTCTACGTGCTGGTGATAACAACGATCCCCTGGGAGAAGGTCAAGAGATTCGAGGGCGTTTACGCTAAGGAGCTGGCGGTTGGCTTTCCGGTTGTTCTGGTAGCTTTTGCCCTGATGGGCTACATGGTTGTGGAGGGAGACTTCGCCCAGCCGGTAGGAAAGGTGGAGGACAACGTGAGGGAGGTGGGCAGGACGCTCTTCACCTCCTATCTCTTTCCCTTCGAAATCGCTTCAGTTATACTTTTAGTCGCCATGATAGGGGCGATACTCTTAGGGAGGAAGGAAGAGTGAGCATAGAGAAAGCGTACATACTCCTGAGCATCCTTGTATTCCTGATAGGTCTGCTGGGCGTTATGGTGAGGAAGAATCTGATCACCATGCTGGTGAGCACTGAGATAATGCTGAACGGTGTAAACCTTACGCTTGTGAGTGCGGACAGGTTTCTGGGGAGGGTCGACGGGCAGATCCTCTCCTTCTTTGTTCTGACGGTAGCCGCTGCGGAGGTGGCGGTCGGGCTGGGTCTTGTGGTTTCCATATTCAGGCTGAGGGGTTACGAGGGTTCGTCCGAGATCGTTCATTTGAGGGACTAAGGAATGGAAGGGCTTTTTGTAATACTCCCGCCGCTTTTTGCCTTTTTGGTGATAGCTTTCTGGGGCAGGCGGATGGGGGATTTCCCCAGCGGCATAGTAGCCGTTCTCGGAGGGTTCTTCTCCTTTCTATTTTCAGCGTATATGGTGGCAGTATCTTTGGAGGGAGCCGTTCACCTGAGTCTGTACAACTTTCTTCCCCTGAGGGACTACAACCTCAGCTTCGGACTCTTTTTCGATCCCCTCTCCTCCATCACCTCAGCAGTGGTAACCTTCGTTGCCACCCTCATATTCCTCT
>DRNB01000312.1 GCA_011375045.1 Aquifex aeolicus | reverse complement strand
TCCCCGAGGAGATCATCAGGGAGATAATGGCTATAGCGTCCCTTACCCCCTCCAGCTACAACCTTCAGCCCTGGGAAGTCGTGGTGGTAAAGAGCAGGGATATGAAAGCCAAGCTCAGGGAGGTGTGCTACAACCAGCAGAAGGTGGAGGACGCAGGGGTCGACATCGTGGTGGTGGCTAACCTGAAAGCCGCCGAGGAGCACGTGGACAGGGTGCTGGACAGCTGGGTCCAGCTGGGTTACATATCCTCAGACCAGAGGGAGGACTTGAGGGACAGGATCCTTCAGGACTGGGGAAGCGTGGAGAAGAGGAAGAGGAAGGCTATTCGGGACGCGGCTATGTTCGCCATGAGCCTCATGATAGTGGCGAGGCACTTCGGTCTCGAGACCCATCCCCTCGAGGGTTTCGATGAGCCCAAGCTCAAGAAGCTCTTAGGTATAGGCAGGGACAGGGTAGTTCCCCTCATCGTGGCGATGGGTTACAGACACCCCGAGAAGGAACCTCCTCCCAGAGCCTACCGCTTCCCCTTCGAGGAGTTCGGGAGGATAGTCTGAGCGCGCCGTCATGTTCAGCCATCTGATCTGGCTCAGGGAGGCGGACTCCACTCAGGAGGTTCTGAGGAAGGCGGAGTTTCCGCCGGGCACGGTGGTGGTCGCGGACAGACAGAAAAAGGGGAAGGGAAGGAAAGGAAGGAGGTGGGAGTCCCAGGAGGGAGGCTTGTATTTTAGTTTCGTCCTTTCCGAAGAAGATTTTAGCGATACGCTCCAGCTACCCCTCGTGGTGGGACTCGGTGTCTCTGAAGCGCTGGACCGCGAGGGGGTGCGAACCGTGCTGAAGTGGCCCAACGACGTTTACGCAAAGGGGAGGAAGATAGCGGGTGTTCTCGCCGAGCGCACCGGCGCACGTGTGATCGTGGGGGTGGGACTGAACGTCAACCAGAGAGCCTTCGAGGGGGAAGTGGCTCACACGGCGATCTCCCTTTACCAGCTCACGGGGAAGGAGAGGGACAGGGTGGACCTCCTCTGTCGTCTTTTAGAGGTTCTGGGTCAGGGTCTCGAAAGGTTCAGGGAGGAGGGTTTCGCTCCCTTCAGAAGGCGCATAGAGGAGAAGCTCATCTTCAAAGGCGAGGAGGTGGTGATCCTCTCCGAGAAGCCGGAGGCAGGCATACTGAAAGGCATAGACGAGAAGGGGTTTCTCCTTCTGCAAACCGCGGAGGGTGAGAGGAAGATAACGAGCGGGGACGTGAGCCTTCGGCTGAGCAGGTAAGGTTATGATAGTAATCATCTGTTTACCCAGATGAGGAGGATAACTTTAGCTCAGGAGGTCGGAGATGCTCATCGATCCGAAGGAGATTCAGAAGGTAGCCAACATGTTCTTCAACGCCGCCCACGAGGACATAGCGGAGAGTGTGAACAGACTCCATGACGCTCTCCTCCGGGGGGACACCGAATCCGTGAGCGGACTGATGGAGGAGATGATCTTCGATATAGTGGATCACTTCGAAATGGAAGAGGAGATGATGAAGGATGCGGAGTTCTTCGGATACCCCATGCACAAGGCGGAGCACGATCAGATGAGGAAGGAGCTGAGCGCTCTCAGGGAAGAGTGGGAGCGCACCCGCGATCCGGAGAAGGTGAG
>DRNB01000311.1 GCA_011375045.1 Aquifex aeolicus | reverse complement strand
TGGAGAGCCTCTTCAGGAGACCCGACGCGGAAAAGATCTTCTCGGACAGGATCATAACCCTCAGAAACAACAGATACGTGGTCCCCGTAAAAAGCTCTCAGGTGAAGAAGATCTTCGGGATCGTCCACGGCACCTCCTCCTCCGGCTTCACAACCTACGTGGAACCCCAGTTTGTGGTCGAGCTCAACAACAGGCTCGCGGAGCTCAAGGACAGGGAGGAGGAGGAAACCCGCAGGATCCTCCGGAGGATAACCTCCTACGTGGCGGACTTCTCCCGGAAGATAGAGGAGAGCTTCAGCGCCCTCACGGAGATAGACCTCCTCAACGCCAAGAGGAAGCTCGCCCAGCTCTACGGAGGAACTTTTCCAAAGGTGGGGGATCACGTGGAGCTCAGAAGCGTCCGGCACCCCATCCTCCAGCTGATGGGAGGGGAGGTGGTTCCCGTCGACATCCTCCTCAGGGAGCGGAGGGGTCTCATCCTCACGGGACCGAACACGGGAGGCAAGACCGTCGCCCTGAAGACCTTAGGTCTCACCGTCCTTCTCTTTCAGAGTGCCATCCCCGTCCCGGCGGGGGAGGGGAGCGTTCTGAGGGTGTTCAGGGACGTGTTCGTGGATCTGGGAGACGAGCAGAGCATAGAGCAGAGCCTTTCCACCTTTTCCTCCCACATGACAAACATCGCCCAGTTCATAGACACGGCGGATCAGGAAAGCCTCGTCCTTCTCGACGAGCTGGGTGCGGGGACGGACCCCGTGGAGGGATCCGCTCTGGGGATAGGCATCCTCGAGTATCTGAGGGAGCGGGGTGCCTGGATCTTCGCCAACACCCACCACACGCCCGTGAAGATGTATGCGGTCAGCTCCGACTACTTTACCCCCGCCAGCGTCCTCTTCGATAAAGACACCCTCAGACCCCTTTACAGGATAGCCTACAACACGGTGGGGGAGAGCATGGCTTTCGAGGTGGCACAGAGGTGCGGTCTGCCCCAGAAGATCATCGAAATAGCCAGAGCGAGGGTAGGCGAGCGGGGGGAGGAACTCATGAGCGCCGTCGAAAAGCTCACGGATTACACCCACGAGTACGAAAGGAAGCTCTCCGAGCTTGAGGAGCTGAGAAAGGAGCTGAAGAGGGAAAAGGAACGTTACGAGGAGCTTTACAGGGAGTTCATGGAGCTCAAGAGGAAGGGTTGGAAGGAGGCTTACAGGGAAGCCCGGAGCTACCTCAGAAAGCTCGTAGCCGAAGGTCAGGAGATCCTCAAAAAGGCGAAGGATCCCGAGGACCTGAGGAGGTTTGTGGAGGAGCAGGAGAAACAGCTCGCCCTGTTCGTTCCGGCGGAGGAGATAAAGGTCGGCGACAGGGTCGAGTTCATGGGTAAGAGGGGAAAGGTGCTTCAGATAAAGAACGGGAGAGCCTACGTTGCCCTCGAAGGTATGAGGATGTGGGTGGATCTGAAGGCTCTTACCAGAGCGCCGGAGGAAGCAAAGAAGAGGGACGTTCCCTCCGGAAAAGCCCAGCCCAGAGGGGAGTTAAACCTCATAGGAATGGACGCAAACACAGCCCTTCTGGAGCTCGAGAGGTTCGTGGAGGAAGCCCACGCCGCAGGACTCACCAGCGTGAAGATAATCCACGGCGTCGGAACGGGGGTCCTGAGGAGCGTGGTTCACGAGTTTCTCTCCCGGTGCGACAGGGTAAAGTTCTTCAGATCCGCCTACCCCAAGGAGGGGGGAGCGGGGGTAACGATAGCCTTCCTGAAGGGAACTGAGGAGGGTTAAGCTATTAAGCATGGTGCTGAAGATAATACCCGTTGGTCCCCTTGAGGTTAACTGCGTCCTTCTGGCGGACGAGGAGAGGGGGGAGGCGCTCATCGTGGATCCGGGAGCGGAGGGGGACAGGATAGCTGAGATCGCCGGAAACTTCAGGGTCCTCGGTATCCTCTGCACCCACGGACACATAGACCACGTGGGTCAGGTCGCCGCGCTCAGGGAGCGCTTCGAAGCTCCCTTTTACCTCCACCCTGCGGATCTTCACCTGAGGAACGATGAGATCTGGGGTGGGTTCGGTGGCTACATAAAGGCTCTCCCTTGCCCTGAGCCGGACGTTCCCCTCGAGGAGGGTATGGAGCTGAAGGTGGGAAGCGTGATGGTCAGGATCCTGCACACGCCGGGGCACACGCCGGGTATGTGCTGCTTCTATCTGGAGCGGGAGGGTGTCCTCATAGCTGGGGATCTCCTCTTTAAGGGGAGCGTTGGACGCTGGGATCTGCCCGGAGGCGATCCCCTGAAGCTGAAGCGATCCCTCGAGAGGATCCTCACGGAGCTTCCGGAGGACACCTTGGTGGTGTGCGGACACTATGAAGAGACCACGGTGGGACACGAGCGGAAGTTCAACCCCTACCTCCGGGGAGGTATCCCGTGAGCGAACCCGTTGTAAAAGTGGAGAACCTTGAGAAGGAGATAGAGGGGAGGAAGATCCTCAAGGGGGTTTCCTTCGAGGTGAGGGAGCGGGAGATATACTCCATAATAGGGGGAAGCGGGAGCGGTAAGACCTCCATAACCAAGCATCTGGTCGGTCTGTGGAAACCCACATCCGGAAGGGTTCTCGTCTTCGGCAGGGATGTGGCGCAGATGTCGGGGGTCGAGCTGGACGAGCTCAGGAAGAACATCGGCTACGTGTTTCAGGAGGGAGCCCTCTTCGACAGCCTGAGGGTCTGGGAGAACGTGGGTTTCTACTTCCTGGAGCACACGAACCTGAGCAGGAAGGAGATCAGGGAGATAGCCCTCCAGAAGCTCCGGCTCGTCGATCTGGACGAGGACGTTATGGATCTCATGCCCTCCGAGCTTTCGGGAGGGATGAGGAAGAGGGTCTCCATCGCCAGAGCCATAGCCACGGATCCCAAACTCATCATATACGACGAGCCCACCTCGGGACTCGATCCCATAACGAGCCGGATCATAGACCGCCTCGTCCTCCAGCTCAGGGAGAGGACGGGGAGCACCGCTGTTGTCGTAACCCACGATATGATCTCCGCCTTCACCATCTCGGACAGGCTTCTGGTTCTGCGCAGGGGGGAGGTGGTGGCGGAAGGCAGACCGGAGGAGGTTATAAACTCACCGGATCCC
>DRNB01000310.1 GCA_011375045.1 Aquifex aeolicus | reverse complement strand
TCCGGAGGCTCTCCTCGGAGGACAGAGCTGAGGTGAGGGACGCCATCGAAGCCCTCGCGGATTACGAGGATCCCGAGGTCATCCGGGCGGTGGTGGACGCGGTCCTCTCCAGAAGGAGCAGAGCTGTTCTCGAAGCAGCCAAGGAGACGCTCATGTCCTTCACAGAGGAAAAGGAAGCGGTGTGCAGGGAGGTTCTGAGGCTTCTCGAAACGCCCGAGCCTAAGCTCCGGCAGAGCGCCGTGGACATACTCTCCTCCGCCGGGGAAGCCTGCCTCCCGCTCGTGGAGGAGAAGCTCCTGAACCATCCGGACTACAACATGAGGAAGTTCGCCCTCGACATACTCGCCCGGGTAAAAACCGAGAAGGCTTTAGAGCTCACAGCACAGCTCCTGGAGGACGAGAACCCCAACGTCAGCATGACCGCTCTGGAGTATCTCCAGAACTTCACACACCTCCGGGACAGGGTTGTTCCCCTCATCCTCCGGGTAATACCCCGGATAAGGGACCTCTACGGACTCACGACCCTCGCCTCCACGGTGATATACGGAAACCTGAAGGATCACAGACTCTTAGAGCCTCTGCGCAGGAAGCTCTCCGAGCTTGAGGACCCCCTCGAGAGGTATTGGATATACAAGATCCTCATCTTCCTCGGGGACAGAAGCGTTATCGAGGAGGCTATGGAAAACGCCCGCAGAGCGGGCGTGGAGGAGGACGTGAGGAAGGACATCGAAATATTCCTGACGGATTCAGGGAGCTGAGGATGCTTTCGCCTCTTTACTTCGACACACTCCGGGATCTCATATACGAGAACACGGGGATAGTCTTCGATGAGAGGAAGAAGTACTTCGTGGAGAACAGGGTCAGGGAGCACATGGAGGAGCTGAACGTAACGTCGCTCAAGGACTACATATACAGACTCAGGACGGACAAGAACGTCCTGCGGGACTTCATATCCAAGATCACGGTTAACGAAACCTACTTTTACAGGGAGTACTACCACCTCAGGGTTCTGGCTAAGCTCGTTCAGACGGAAAACTTCGGCTTTCCCGTAAAGGTGCTCAGCCTTCCCTGCTCCACGGGTGAGGAGCCTTACAGCATCGCCATCGTTCTGAGCGAGGTTCTCGAAAACCCCCTTAAGTTCGAAATCACAGGGGTGGACATAGACAGGAACGCCCTCCTGAAGGCGAGGGAAGGTGTTTACGGAAGGAGGAGCGTTTCCAAGCTCCCCGCCGAATACCTGAGGAAGTACTTCGAGGAGCTGGAGGGGAGCAGGTGGAGGGTAAAGGACACCCTCCGCAGGAGGGTCCGCTTTTACGAGGGGAACATCCTCGACAGGCTCTTCATGAAGGGTCTGGGTAAGTTCCACTACGTCTTCTGCAAGAACCTGCTCATCTACTTCGACGAGCGAGCCCGGATTCAGGCTATAAACAACCTCTACGACGTTACGGTGGACGGGGGATACCTGTTCCTCGGACACGCGGAGAGCGTCTCTCACTCCTCCGCTCTCTTCGAACCTGTGAAGATCGAAGGGACGATAGTTTACAGAAAGGCGGGTGAGGAGGAAGAGGATGAGTGGTGAAAACAGCAGAAGAGCGCTCGTTGTGGACGATTCGCTGACGGTGAGGATATACCACTCCTCCCTTCTGAGGAACTTTGGCTACGAGGTCGACACGGCGGAGAACGGACTCGAGGCGTTGGAGATGGCGATGAAGAAGAGATACGACCTCATCCTCTCGGACATAAACATGCCTGTTATGGACGGTTTCGAGTTCGTCAGGAAGCTGAGGAAGCTGGAGGATTACCGCTACACCCCTGTGGTCTTCATAACCACCCTGAACTCCGAGGAGGACAGGCGCAGAGCCATCCTTTCCGGCGGAACCCTTTACATAGTAAAGCCCATAAACCTTCAGGCTCTCGAAAAGATACTCCGCTCCCTTTGAAAAAAAGCTCCCCGCTGCTATATTATCCTCTTGCTATGAAGCTCAGACTCAGGATCTTCAGATACGATCCCGCCACGGGAAAAGAGGGTTACGACACCTTCGAGGTGGAGTGCTCCGAGGGGATGACCTTTCTGAGCGCTCTCCAGAGGATAAAGGAGGAGGATCCAACCCTGAGCTTTCGTCAGTTCTGCAGAGCGGGTATATGCGGAACCTGCGCCATCCTCATAGACGGCTTCCCCCGTCTCGCCTGCAGGGAACAGCTCTTTCCCTACGCGCTCCTCAGAGGGGAGGTTACCCTCGAACCCCTCGGGGGTTTCCCTAAGGTGAAGGATCTGGCGGTGGATCACGAGAGCGTTCCGGAGAGGATGAGGGAGCTGGGGATATGGGTGGAAGGCTGTCGGGAGGAGGTCAGGATAGCCCCGGAGGTGAACAAGGATCTGGAGAGAGCGGCGGACTGTATCCTCTGCAACGCCTGTCAGGCTCACTGCCCTCAGACCCTCGAGGAGGACTACGCTGGACCCCTGCTGTTTGCCAAGCTCTACAGGCTTCTGAGAGATCCGAGGGACTGCAGGGGAGAGGAGAGGCTCACCCTCGCCCTGAGGGAAGGACACCTTTACCACTGCCTCTCCTGCGATAAGTGCAACAGCACCTGCCCTCAGGAGGTCAGACCCGCGGATCTGATCAGGGAGCTGATGGTCTATATTAAAGAGGATGGCACGCCAGAGCGTTAGGTTCGTCTGCCAGTCCTGCGGCTACGCCTCCGTCAAGTGGAAGGGGAGGTGCCCCTCCTGCGGGGAGTGGAACACCTTTCTGGAGGAGCTGGAGAGACCGACGGAGGCGACCCTCAGCAGAACTCAGCCCAGACCAATAGACAGCTGGGGGGAGGAGGAATACGAGCGCAGGAGCACAGGCTTTGCCAATCTCGACACCGCCCTCGGAGGCGGTCTTGTGCCCGGACAGGTAGCCCTCATAGCCGGAGAGCCGGGCATAGGGAAGTCGACCCTCCTCCTTCAGGTTTCCCACAGATACACACAGAACGGGAAGGTACTCTACGTCTCGGGGGAGGAGTCCGGATCCCAGATAGCCCTGCGGGGTAAGCGCCTCGGCGCCTTCCACCCGGACGTCCTCATATACCCGGAAACCCTCCTTGAGGAGGTTCTGGAGGCGATCCGGCGCACAGATCCCGCCCTTGTGGTAATCGACTCCGTCCAGACCCTCTACTCCCGAAAGCTCGAATCCTCGGCGGGATCGGTCTCTCAGGTGAGGGAGGTAACCTTCAGACTTGCGGAGGTGTGCAAGGAGCGGGGAACGCCCTGCTTCATCGTGGGTCAGATAACCAAGGAGGGAACCATAGCGGGACCCAAGGTGCTCGAGCACCTCGTGGACACCGTGCTCCAGTTCGAAGGGGAAAGGCACAGCTTCCACAGAGTTGTCAAGGTAATCAAAAACAGGTTCGGCTCGACGGGTGAGGTAGCTGTTTTCAGGATGGGAGACCGCGGTCTGGAGGAGGTTCCCGAGCCTTCGGCTTTCTTCCTCAGGGAGCGCACCGGCGCTCCGGGAAGCGTTATCTTCCCCTACACGGAGGGGAGCAAGCCCATTCTCCTCGAGGTTC
>DRNB01000309.1 GCA_011375045.1 Aquifex aeolicus | reverse complement strand
TCAAACCTCCTAAGAGATATATTATAGGCGCTGGGGCTTCCGTTGCCACAGGGACGGGGATCCGCTCAGGGGATCACTCCTCCTCCGTGAAGGCGCTCAGGATGGTCTCTATTATGGAGATTATTACGGAGATGATGTTCGCCGCAAGGGCTCCCTGAGCGAGTCCTATGGCTTCCTGAGGATCGTCCGCAAAGAAGAGGAAGAGGGCGGGTATGAGGTGGAGGTCAGCCACGAGGCTCGAAGCGAGCATCTCGGTGGAGAGCACCCTTCCCTCCCCTATCTTCAGTATGGTGGCGGCGAGGTTTGTGGCTACCGTTATCACGAGCTCGTAGGGATTGGGGCTGGTAATGAAGCTGATGTTCGTGGTCAGCGCCATCAGGATGAAGAAGTCGGTTACGATCTTCTTGTACCTCATAGCTTCCCCTCCGTGAGTCTGTGGGTTTCCTCGAGGAGGATCCTCTGGGCTCTTCTGAGGTTCTTGGGCTGTCCGAAAATTATGAGGGTGTCCTCTTCCTCTATGGTTGTCTCTCCGGAAACGGTTACGTCGAGGTAGCCGTCCGGCTTCCTTATGGCGATTATGGTTACCTTAAGCGCCCTCCTGAGATCTATGTCCTTGAGCTTTCTGCCTATGAGGGGGGATCCGGGTTCGACCCTGAGCTCGAGGATGTCTATGTCCGTTTCCTCCCCGAAGGCTATCCTGTCGAAGAGGTCGGAGATGAAGGCGGATCCCGTGTGGAATATGTAGGCGGCTATCCTTGTGGCAAGGAGCTTGCTCGGGACAAAGGCTTTGTTGGCACCGAGCTCCTCTAACTTCTCGGCGGTTCCGTCCGTGGAGGCGAAGGAGTATATGTAAAAGTCGTCCCGGGAGGGTCTCAGGAGACGGGCTGTAACTATGACCGCTATGTTCTTTGTGTCCTCCCCGAGGTTCACGATCATCCCGCTCGCCCTCTTTATACCTGCAGAAACGAGAACCGACCGCTTGTAGGGTTCTTCTATTATGAAGTATTTTATGTTGTGCTCCTGAAGATACTTCAGAGCCTCGGGGTTGCTTTCGACGACGACAAAGGCTATACCCCTCTTCCGGAGGGTGCCCGCGAGCCACGCGGAGGTTTTGTCGTAACCGCAGATTATATAATGACCTTCGAGGTTTTCGATTTCTCTGAGCATTTTTATTGCCCTGTAGAGGTTAATTATATCTTCCTTGAAGAATATCCTTACTATCACCGTTACGGAGGTGGTGAAGACACCTATACCCATAAGCGCTAAGAAGGAGGTGAACACCCTCCCCACCAGCGTATCGCTTCCCGCCACTACCTCGCCGTAGCCTATGGTTCCTATGGTTATAACGGTCATGTAGAAGGAGTTTATGAAGTCCCCCCCCGAGAGGAGCATGTAGCCTATGGTTCCAACGGTCAGGGCTGTGTGCAGCATGAAAAGGGGTATCCTGAAAACTTTGAGCGCCTCTATGAGGCGCTTCTCGTAAACCTCTATGAGGCGGGGTTCTCTCTTTCTCCTCAGCTTCCTTCGGATACGCGCTTTCAGTCTGGGCATCTCTGCTCAGGAGAGGTCAAATATGACCGTCTTCACCTCGGTGTAGTCCTCGACAGCGAACTTTGGTCCCTCCCGTCCTATTCCTGAGTTTTTGAAGCCTCCGTAGGGCTGGTGATCGACTCTGAAGGTGGGTCCTTCGTTTATCAGGACGCCTCCCACCTCCGCCTTCTGGATGAACTCCCACGCCACCTTCAGGTTTTCCGTGAACACACCCAGCTGGAGACCGTACTCGGAGCTGTTTATCATCTCGATGGCTTCCTCTACTTCCCTGTAGGGGTTGACCACCACAACGGGTGCGAAGGCTTCCTCCCTGAAGAGCTTTGTCTGCGGGGGAACAAGGGAAACTACCGTGGGTTCGAAGAGGGCGCCCTTCTCGGCGCAGGCTACACCCCCCGTTTCCAGCTTCGCTCCCTCCTGGACCGCTTCCTCTATCCAGTCCCGTATTCTGGAGACGTCCTCCGTGCTTATCATGGGTCCAACGTCCGTTTCCTCCTCCATGGGGTCCCCCACGCGGAGCGTCCTGACCTTCTCCCTCAGCTTCTGGATAAACTCAGGGAAGACCTCCTCGTGGACGAAGACCCGCTGAACGGAGATGCAGACCTGACCGGCTATGGCGTAACCGCCGAGGACGGTTTTCTCTACCGCCCGCTCCACGCTACCGTCCCTGTGGAGCACCACCGCGGAGTTGGAACCGAGCTCGAGAACGACCTTCTTTATGCCCGCCTGACGGGTTATCAGCTCACCCACCTTTTTGCTCCCTGTGAAGGAAACTACCCTTACCGCGGGATGGGTGGTCATGGCTCTGCCCACATCGCCGTATCCGGGTATGACCGAGAGGGCTTCGGGGGGAAGACCAGCCTCCAGAAGAAGCTCCGCAAACATGAGGGGGGTGAGGGGCGTCCTCTCGGAGGGTTTCAGTATGACCGCGTTTCCGCAGGCGAGGGCGGGGGCGAGCTTGTGCATGGAGAGGTTCAGGGGGAAGTTAAAGGGCGTTATGGCGGACACGAGCCCAACGGGCACCCTTACGTAAAAGCCCACCTTGCCCGCACCGTTGGGGTGGGCGTCCACAGGAAAGGTTTCACCCCCTATCCTCTTAGCTTCCTCCGCCGAAAAGACAAGGGTCTGGATAGCCCTCGCCACCTCAGCCCGTGCCTCCCTTATGGTCTTCCCCACCTCTAAGACGAGCGTTTTTGCAAACTCCTCGGAGCGGTTCCTCAGGAGCTCGGCTGCCTTAATGAGCAGGCTGTATCTTTCGTAAGCTGTCAGGGAGGACATCTTTCTGAAGCCTTCCCGCGCCCTCTCTACGGCTGTGAGAACGTCCTCCTCCGTCCCCCGGGGGACCCTGCCGATCACCTCCCCCGTGTAGGGGTAAAGGACCTCTATCTTTTCGGGTCTGTCCACCCACTCTCCGCCCACGAGCATCTTTTTCTCGATCATGGTAAACCTCCAGTAAAAATATTACTTTCTTTCCTCCACGGTAACCTTGACGACGGGGGGGTCTATGCTGGCTGGGTGGATGAGGATAGGGATCTCCGTTTCGGTTCTGACCCGCAGACGATAAACACCGGGCCCGTCTATCTCCGAGAGGTCCACGTAAGCCCTTACCTGCTCTATGAACCGGGAGAGGAGCAGTCTCTCGACCACATAGACGGTTATATCGACCCTTTCGGGTCTTATCCTGTAGGAGAAGCCCGTCCGCTCGTTTCTCGGCTCCACGTAGCGGGACACGGTGATGGCCGTTCGGTTCCCGAAGTTGACAACGCTCCAGAGCGTTAAGGCTATGACCAGAGCGGTCAGCTTGTTTTTCCAGTCCCTCAG
>DRNB01000308.1 GCA_011375045.1 Aquifex aeolicus | reverse complement strand
TTTGAACTTGAAGGCTATAGCCCAGCGGGGGTGATGGGAGGTAAAGCCGAGGGTATCGTAGTGCTCCCTTCTGTTTACCTTGACGACCATTCCGTCTATCTCGTAGGGGTAGCTTTCCTTCTTCTCCTCCCACTCCCTGCAGTAGGCTACAACCTCCTCTATACCCCTGCAGACCTTCATATCAGGAAAGGGTGTCTTGAAGCCGAGTCTGTGGAGAAGCTCCACCGCCCCGTAGTGGGTTTCCGGATAGGCTTCCTCGGGTTCCACGTAGGAGATCTGATAAACCACGGCGGTGAGCTTTCTCTTGGCTACCTCGGCGGGGTTCTGAAGTCTGAGGGATCCGGCGGCGGCGTTTCTGGGGTTGGCAAAGGGGGTGAGTCCCTCCTCGAGGCGCTCCTCGTTCAGGCGTTTGAACTCCTCCCTGCTCATGAGCACCTCACCCCTCAGCTCTATAAGCCTTATCCCGAAGCTGGAGAACTCAGCCCGCAGGGGAATGCTCCTGATCGTCCTCAGGTTCGCCGTTATGTCCTCTCCGGTCTCACCGTCCCCCCTTGTTGCCCCCCTGACGAGGAGATCCTCCCTGTAGAGGAGAGCTATACCGGCTCCATCGTATTTGGGTTCCACGCTGTACTCCACCCTTTCGAGACCTGTCAGCTCCCTGACGCGTCTGTCGAAGTCCCTGAGCTCCTCCTCCGTGTAAGCGTTGTCCAGAGAGAGCATGGGGGTGTAGTGCCTTACGGTGGGGAACGCGCCCGTTATCTCGCTGGCTACCCTCTGGGTGGGTGAGTCCGGGGTAACGAGCTGGGGATACCTTCGCTCTAAATCCCTGAGCGCTCTGAAGAGACGGTCGTATTCGTAATCGGAGATAACCGGAGCAGCCTGAACGTAGTATTTGTAATCGTGGTAGCGGATAACCTCCCTCAGCTGGACGACGTACTCCCTCGCCTCCTGGAGATCCGCCTTCTCTATCCGGGGTAGTTTTCTGAGAAGCTCCCGGGTCAGTTCTATCAGCGCCCTTTCCTTTTCGGGGGGGAACATGGTATTAATTTTATACGTCCCGAACGCTCCGCCGCAGAGGACGCCGTCCGCTCACGTGAGCTCCAGACCGAGCCGGGCACGGGCTTTCCTTCTCAGGTCGCTCACAAGCTCCTCCGGACTCTCCCCGTCCTCAGGGTAAGTCGCGTAGACAAAGGATCGGAAATCCTCCCCCGTAAAGTCCGCCAGCCCCTCGAGGAGGTGGAGCGCACCCATGCTGTCGGTTCCGGGCATCAGGAGGAGAAGGTAGTTTTCCCCGGGGAAGATCACATCCGAGTCCCTCAGCGCCCCCTTAAGAGCCGAGGCTACCTGCTGGGGATCTCCCTGAGATACGGGAACAACCGCAAGGACGAGGTTGTCTATGGCGGGTATGTGCTCCGCAAGGTTGAGAGCCTGCTTTATCCTGCCCAGCTCCCTTATCTCGTGGGCGAGGAACTCCCTCAGAACTTCCTTCCTGACCACCTGTGCCATCACACCGGATTTTACAATAGATATCCGGATGGTGGCGCTCCTGCTCACACTGCTTATCCCCCTTCTCCTTCTGACAGATCACCTCCCTGCCGGAGAGGAGGACAGGTGCTTCGTGGAGAGCAGGGAGGTGGTGCGCGGTATATACGGCTCGGGTTACGTCAGGGGAAGGAAGCAGGTGATCGTGCGCCCCGCCGTTTCCGGATACGTGAGCGAGCTGAAGGTGAGGGAAGGGGACAGCGTCAGGAAGGGACAGGTGATAGCCCGGATAGATACGGGAGGTCTCGAGAACAGACTGAGGTCCCTGAGGGAACGGCTCGCCCTCGTAGAGGAACGTCTGAGGGAGGGCTCGGACTTCAGAAAGAGCCTCGAGGGAAACGTGGCGGTGAGGAGAGAGAACCTCGAGAAGGCACGGAGAAGGTATCTGAGGCGAAAGGAGCTTTTCAGAAAGGGGGTGATCCCCGAGGAAAGCCTCGAGGAAGCGGAGAGGCTCTTCAGAATAGCGGAGGAGGAGTACAGATCGGCTCTGAGCACCCTGAGGGACAGGCTACGGGAGCTTTCGACCGAGAGGAAAGCCCTCCTCGAGGAGATCGCATCCCTCCGGAGGGAGATCGAACGCTATACGGTGAGGAGTCCCCTGTCCGGCGTTGTTCTGCGCGTTTTTGTGGAGGAGGGGGACTACGTGAACCCTCTGA
>DRNB01000307.1 GCA_011375045.1 Aquifex aeolicus | reverse complement strand
CCGGGAAAGGAACCATGGGTGAAAAAGCCTGCGTGATACTGGCTGCCGGAGAAGGCAGGAGGCTTGGAGCCCGCAAGCAGTTTCTCGAGGTTGCCGGTAAACCCCTCTTCCTGTTCTCCGTCGAGAAAGCCCTCAAGATCTTCGATGAGGTGATCCTTGTCCTTCCGGAGGACGCCCTTCCGAAGGTCTCCCTGCCGGAGGGGGTAAAGGCTGTCGCAGGGGGTAAGGAGAGACAGGATTCTGTCCTGAACGGCATCCTCGAAACCGAGGCGGAGGTTGTGGTCGTCCACGATGCGGTTAGACCCCTCGCCACAGAGGAGATGTTCAGGGAGGTTTCCAACCTCGGAGCCTACGACGGCAAGATCGTGGCGGTCCCCTCCCGGGACACCCTCAAGGAGGTATCCGGAGACACGGTGATAAGGACGGTCGACAGGAGTCAGGTATGGCTCTCCCAGACACCTCAGGGTTTCAGACGCAAGATCCTTCTGGAGTGCCACTTCAGAGCCAGAAACGAGGGTTTCTTCGGAACGGACGACGCGAGCCTTCTGGAGAGATACGGTTACAGGATAGGCGTTGTAAGAGGCTCCCACTGGAACGTGAAGGTAACCTACAGGGAGGATCTCAGATTTTTGGAGAAGCTCCTGAGCAAGGAGGTCTAAGATGAAGGTTCATCTTCCCAGAGCTGTTCTCTTTCTCCACGCCTTCCCCCTCAGCAGGGAGATGTTCGCCCACCAGTTCGAAGCCCTCGAGAGGGAGGGTATACCCTACGTAGCCCCCGACTATCCGGGCTTCGGTGAGGAGCCGGCGCTTCCGGGCGAGCTTACCATCGAGCGCCTGACCGATCACATCGTCTCCAGAATCAGCGCCCTCGGGATCCGCAAAATCCTCCCCGTCGGCGTCAGCATGGGAGGCTACCTGATGTTCGACCTCTGGAGAAGATACAGATCCCTTCTGGAGGGACTCGTCTTTGTAGCCACCAGAGCGGAGGCGGACACGGAGGAGGGAAGAAAAGCCCGCTACGATCTCATGGAGAAGGTGCGCAGGGAGGGGACCTCTCCCCTTGTGGAAGCTATGCTCGAAAACCAGACCTCTCCCGCCACGAAGAGAAACGAGCTTAAAATGAGACAGCTCCGCTGTATGATGGAGAAAGCGACCCCGGAGGGTGTGGTGGCTACCCTGAAGGCTCTCGCGGAGAGGAAGGACAGCAGAGACATACTCCCCTCCATAGAGCTTCCAACCCTTGTGGTGGCAGGCAGGGACGACGAGAGGATAACCCCGCCCGGGGTGGTCCGCGGGATAGCGGAGGGTGTAAAGGGAGCGGAGTTTGTGGAGATCGAGGACGCCGCCCACCTTCCCCCCTTCGAGAACCCTGAATCCTTCAACCGACTGCTTCTGAACTTCCTGAGGAAGATCTGGTGAGGAGATACGTTTACCTTATGAGCGAGGAGGAGCTCGGCAGTCTGCTCGCCTCCCGTTCCTTTCCCCTCGAAGTCCTCGGAAGGGAGAAGGGAAAGGTTATCTTCGGGGTTTACGAACCCCTGAAGGGTTACAGACCCCTGAGGGTGGAGGAGGTTCCCGAGGACTGGAGAAGCTGGCGTGAGGGTTTCGGTCCCGTGGAGGTGGAGGATCTGGTGATCATGCCCCCCTGGAAGCTACCCGTCTTTATAAAGCCGGGCACAGCCTTCGGCACCGGACTTCATCCGACGACCAGGCTTTCCCTGAAGGCTCTCAGGGAGTCCTTGAGGAGGGGTGATTCTGTCCTCGATGTGGGAACGGGGAGCGGTATCCTCGCGGTGGTGGCAAAGCTCCTCGGAGCGGGGAGGGTTCTGGGTATAGACGTATGCCCGGACGCGGTGAGGGAGTGCAGGGAGAACGCCGAGCTGAACAGGGTGGAGGTGGAGTGCAGGGAGGCGAAACCCTCTCAGCTGAAGGAAACCTTCGATCTTCTGGTCGCTAACCTGGAGCTTTCCATTTTCAGGGAGGAGCTTCCCTTTTTGAAAAGGCTCTTCAGGAGGGAGGCGATCCTTTCAGGCATTTACGGAAAGGAGGAGCTGGAGGAGCTTCTGGAGCTCTGCAAACAGCAGGATCTTGAAGCGGATAGAATATATGAGGAGGAAAACTGGTTCGCTGTAAGGGTGGGAGATGGCAGGACTTAAGAGGCTCATAAGAACGATCGTCTTTCTGGCTCTTCTGGGGATAGTGGGGTTTACCCTCTACAACGTCTTCCTGCTCAAGCCGAAGGTGGAGAACCTCGATCAGCTGGAGAAGCTCCCCAAGAAGAAGGAGATCAGCCTTCTGGTAACGCCGAGAGCTTACGTGGACAGGGTGATCGTTACCGCCCTTCAGGGTAGCAGGGAGGTTCTGCTCTTCGAGGGAAAGCTGCCGAGGCACGTGAACGAGGTAACCTTTACCGTGGAGCCCGGCAAGCTCGGACTAAAAGAGGGTAGCGCAAGGATCGTGGTGGAGCTGATCAGATTCTACGTGCTCAGGGACACCTTCGAGGTTCAGGCTCTTGTGGACACCCAGCCTCCGAGGGTTCAGATCCTTTACGCCCCCTACACGGTTCTTCAGGGGGGATCAGGAGGCATAAGGGTAAGGCTCAGCGAGCCTGCCCAGCTCTACGTTGAGGTGGGGGGGAGAAGGTTCAGATCCTTCAGGGTTTCCGAGAAAACCTACGTGGCGCTCTTCGGCGTTCCTGTTGACACCTCCCCGAGGGACGTCATAAAGGTCGTCGCCGTCGATGAGGTGGGTAACCGGACCGTAATCCCCCTCGGAACGGGTATAAAGCGCAACAGGTTCAGAACGATAACCATCGAGCTCAGGGGTAAGGAGAGGGTGATAGAACCCAAGCTCCACGCCATCTTGGGGGGTGATGGGGAAGGGGTGAGCTTCGTTGAGCTGTTCCGGAAGGTCAACGAGGAGGTCAGGAGGGAGAACGAGAAGAAGATAGCGGAGATAGGCGGTCGCTCCGCGGAGCAGAGGTACTGGCGCGGACGCTTTATTCAGATGAGGGGAAGCAAGGTCCTGTCGAAGTACGGGGAGAAGAGGCGCTACACTTACAGAGGGAAGCTTGTAAGCAGAAGCAGACACATGGGATACGACCTCGCCTCCGTAAAGAACGCAAAGGTTCCCGCCGCCAACAGCGGGGTCGTCGTCTTTGCGGGAGATCTGGGTATATACGGCAACACCGTGATCATCGACCACGGATACGGTCTGATGAGCCTCTACGCCCACCTCGCGGACTTCAGGGTGAGCGAGGGGGAGTTTGTTAAAAAGGGTCAGGTGATTGGTATAACGGACATGACGGGACTCGCCTTCGGAGATCATCTGCACTTCGGGATCCTCATAGACGGTTACGAGGTAACGCCCCTCGAGTGGTGGGACTCCAAGTGGATAAGGACGAGGATCGAACCTGTCTTCTCCGAGTGAACCGTTGACGCGGTCCAGAGGCTTCTATTAAAATGTTCCGCCGATGTTACCCCCAAGGCTACGTTACGTATGCGCTTCCTTCCTGCTCTCGGTAGCGGCAGGATTTTCCTACCCGCAGCACGGTAAAGAGGTAGGTATAGGCTCGGGATTAAGTTTTCTGGAGGAAGAAAAATCGTGGGTTCCCGCTGTTCACGTTCATTTTGTCAGGCAATTACACAGGAAGTTTTACACAGGTGTAAGCTTTGAAAACATATACGATGAACACAACCACGGAGTTCTCTCGGTCGTGTTTAGCTACAGGATTTCAGGCCTCAGCCTCTCCTACATGCCCGGATTTTACCTCTACGGGGGAAGCGGTTTGAACCACCATCTGGAAGTAAGCTACATCTTTGAGTACAGGCGTTTGCACGTAGGACCCTTTGTATCCGCAAGCTACGGTAAAGAAAACCATTACAGCGCCGGGCTTCACATGGGTTTTCCCTTTTAGAGTTTTTAAATAGCTGAAAACAGAAATATGACGGAGGAAAAGAGGGAAAAGATTTCAGAAGTTCGTTCCCGGATAAAGAGACGCTTGTTAAATTAACACACTTTTAACGTGAAATAAACAGCTTGTATTAACAGAAAAGAGCCTCTATTATCAGATACAAGGAGGCGTTCAGCTACAAACGGAGGATTAATTATGGAGATTTATACGTGTCCGATGCATCCGGAAATAAGAAAAGATCGTCCCGGAAAATGTCCAAAGTGTGGTATGGATCTGGTTAAAAAGCCCATCCATGAGGCAAAACATGAACATAAACATGCGGTCGCGGAGAAAGAACACGGAGCACACGCTCCCGAAAAAGAAGGAGGTGAACACCGCGCTCACGGAACACACGTCCACCACATAGAGGAGATCAAAAAGAAGGCGATAGTTTCCACGGTTCTGACGGTTCCGGTGGTTCTCTACTCGAAGAGCATTCAGGACCTCCTTGGATTCCGCATGCCTGACCTGCCCAGCAGCGATCTGATACCTCCCCTGCTCGCCACGATTGTTTTCTTCTACGGGGGTCTCTTTTTCCTCAGAGGTATGCTCGAAGAGCTCGGCAGACGCAGACCCGGCATGATGACCCTTATAGGCATAGCCATATCGGTCGCCTACCTTTACAGCCTCTCCACCCTTATCTTCGGGGGAAAGGAGTTCTTCTGGGAACTTACCACCCTCATCGTGGTAATGCTCTGGGGACACTGGATAGAGATGAAGTCCGTTCTGGGAGCTTCCAGAGCCCTCGAGGAGCTGGTCAAGCTCATGCCCACCACGGCTAACCTTCTGAGAAACGGAGAGACGGTTCAGGTTCACGTTTCGGAGCTCAAAGCCGGAGACCTCGTTCTGGTAAAGCCCGGCGAGAAGATCCCCGCGGACGGCGTCGTGGAGGAGGGAAGCTCCCACGTAAACGAATCCATGCTTACAGGCGAATCCAAGCCGGTTCCCCGGGGACCGGGGGACAGGGTCATCGGCGGTGCCATAAACATGGAAGGCGCCCTGAAGGTAAGGGTGGAGAAAACAGGAGAGGAGACCTATCTGAGTCAGGTTCTCCAGCTGGTCAGAAGCGCTCAGGAGTCGAAGACGAAGCTTCAGGACATGGCGGACAGGGTAGCCTTTTATCTGACCATAGTGGCGATAACGGTGGGAGCCGCCTCCTTTCTTGCCTGGGAGCTGATCACAGGCAACACCCAGTTCGCTGTGGAGAGGGCTGTTACCGTAATGGTTATCGCCTGCCCGCATGCCCTCGGCTTAGCCATCCCTCTTGTGGTAGCCTTTTCAACCTCCTACTCCGCAAAGCACGGGATCCTCGTAAGGAACAGGATAGCTCTCGAGAGCATAAGGAACGTGGATGCGGTCGTCTTCGACAAAACAGGAACGCTGACCGAGGGAAGGTTCGGGGTTTCGGACGTGTTCGCCCCTGAGGTGCCACAGGAGGAGTTCCTCCGTCTGACAGCCGCCCTCGAAAAGAACTCGGAGCACGTAATAGCTCAGGCTATCGTTGCCTTCGCTCAGGAGCAATCCCTCCAGATTCCGGAGGTCAGGGAATTTAAAGCGGTTCCCGGCAAAGGGGTGGTGGGTCTCATCGACGGACAAAAGGTAGCGGTTGGAACCTCACTCCTCATGAAGGATCTCCTCGTGGAGGAGGACGGGGAGGTTGTTCAGAAGGCTCAGGAACTGGAGTCTCAGGGGAAAACGGTGGTGCTCGTGGCGATCGAGGGCAGACTCGCAGGCTGCGTGGCTCTGTCAGACAGGATCCGGCAGGAGTCCTTCGAAGCGGTTTCCGAACTCAGAAAAATGGGGAAGAGGGTTGTGATGATAACGGGAGACTCGGAAGAGGTGGCACGTTTCGTTGCCCAGGAGCTTGGAATAGACGAGTTCTTTGCCCGGGTCCTCCCCCATCAAAAGGCGGAGCGGGTGAAGGAGCTCCAGAGCAGGGGCATGAAGGTGGCTATGGTGGGGGACGGAATTAACGATGCTCCCGCCCTCGTTCAGGCGGACGTCGGGATAGCCATAGGCTCCGGAACCGACGTGGCGGTGGAAAGTGCAGACATAATCCTTGTGCGTAACGATCCGAGGGACATCGTCCGCATAATGAAGCTGTCCGTGGTAACCGTGCGCAAGATGATTCAGAACCTCTTCTGGGCTGCCGGCTACAACGTGGTAACCATACCCCTCGCCGCCGGAGTCCTCGCCCCCTGGGGCGTGATACTGAAACCTGCGGTTGGAGCGGTCTTCATGAGCGCAAGCACCGTCATCGTTTCCATAAACGCCATGCTCATGAGGAGAGAGCTGAGGTGAAAGCTCTCCCCGACCTCCGGAGGAGCGCACCATGGTAAAGCTGACCGAGTTCTTTGTGAGAAACAGAGTAGCCGTGATCTTCGTTACCCTCTTCCTCCTTTTATACGGTTACTACTCCCTCAAGAAGACCCCAATCGACGCCATACCCGATCTCTCGGACGTTCAGGTCATCATCTACTCGAAGTGGATAGGTCAGGTTCCGCAGGTGATCGAGGATCAGCTTACCTACCCTCTGGTTACCAACATGATGGGTGTTCCACGGGTAAAAACGGTCAGGGGTTACTCTGTTCCGAACTACTCCCTCGTTTTCATAATCTTCGAGGACGGCACAGATCTTTACTGGGCTCGATCGCGGGTTCTCGAAAAACTCGCCACCATAAGAGGACAGCTCCCCCGGGACGCGGACATTCAGCTGGGTCCCGATGCGACGGGCGTGGGCTGGGTTTATCAGTATGCTCTTGTCTCCAGAAGCAGAACCCTCGACGAGCTGTGGGCGCTCCAGAACTTCTACATAAAGTACGCTCTCCTCGCGGTGCCCGATGTGGCGGAGGTAGCCTCCGTAGGCGGCTACGAGAAAGAGTTCAGGGTTCAGGTGAAGCCGGAGAAGCTCTATCAGTACGGTATATCCCTGCGGGATCTTTACAGCGCCCTCAGGAAAACAAACGTGGAGGTGGGTGGAAAGTATGTGGAGCTGAACGAGAGGGAGT
>DRNB01000306.1 GCA_011375045.1 Aquifex aeolicus | reverse complement strand
TCAGGAGCAGAAGACCCTACAAGCCCGCGCTACCCCACGGGGAAGCTTACAGGATAATTACCGAGGGCGACAGCAAGCTGAGCCCCCACCACTTCGATCCCGAGGTTCTGGAGGTGTTCAAAAAGTTGCACCGGCGCTTTGAGGAGATCTACGAGGAGCTCAGCGACGAGTGAGGGGCAGCGTGAACCAGAACTCAGAACCCTTCCCCCTTCCCTCCGAGATAACCCCTATCCTGCCCCCCATGAGCTCCACCAGCCTCTTGGAGAGGGCAAGTCCCAGACCTGTTCCCTTTTCCTTCCCGCGATCGGAGGAGTCGAGCTGCTCGAAGGCTTCGAAGAGCCTTCCCTGAAGCTCTTTGGGTATTCCCACCCCCGTGTCCATGACCCTGAACTTCAGGAAGGAATCCTCCCGCTCCACCTTCAGGGATATGTAGCCCCTTTCGGTGAACTTCACAGCGTTGGAGAGAAGGTTTATGAGCACCTGCTTCAGCAGGCCGGGATCTGCTTCGATCTCCAGGTCGGGTTTCTCCATCCTCAGATCGAGACCTTTCTCCTCCGCCGAATGCTTTACCATGACCTCCACCTCCTCGAGGAGCTCCCTGAGGTTGAAGCGCTCCACGCTTACCTTCACCTTCCCCGCCTCAGCCTTGGAGAAGTCGAGGATGTCGTTGATCATCGTGAGAAGATGCCTTCCCGAAACCTCTATGTTCTTTGCCACCTCTCTGTACACGGGATTGGAATCGAGCTCAGACCTGAGATACTGGGCGAAGCCTATTATGGCGTTGAGGGGGGTTCTCAATTCGTGGGACATGTTGGCTATGAACATGGATTTCGCCTTCGAAGCGGCTTCCGCCCTCTCCCGGAGGTAGCTCTGGGCTTTGAGCATGTTCAGCTTCTCTATCTGAAAGGAGAGCATCTTCGTAACGGAGCGGAAGAAGTCCTCGAGCTCGGGGGTGGTGTCCTCCGTTCCGAAGGTGAGGTATCCGACGATCTCCTCCCTGATCTCCCCCTCTGAGAAGATGCCCGCCCTGATCTCGTAGCTCCTTCCCTGAGAGGGGGGCGTTCTGTGGATGCTCACCTCCACTCCGAGAAACTCCCTCAGCTCCCTCACCGCGACCCTCAAGAGGTGCTCCTCGTCCTCCTGCTCGAGGATAAGGGCGAACATCTCCACCAGCTTTCTAAAGAGCCTGATTCTCTCGAGATTTTCCTCCCTTATCCTGTCCAGAACCTCCTGAATTTCGTCCAGCATCCTGTTGAAGGAGGCGGACAGCATAGCTATCTCATCCTCCCCCCTGACGGGAACCCTCCTGCTGTAGTCCCCCGTTTCCACTATGTACCTTGCGGTTTTAGAAATCTCGGTTATGGGGGCGAGCGTCCTGCGCGAGACGAGGAGGGAGATGAGAATTATGGCGAGAGCGCCCGAGAGAGCCGATCCTCCAAAGATCAGAGCCATGTTTCTGATGGGGGCAAAGGCTGAGTGTCTATCCATCCCCACAAGGATCGTCCAGTCCCCTCCCATTATGCTGTCGTCGAACCTCTGATAGTAAACGATGAATCTTCCGATGTTCATGAACCCGTAAGATCCTAAGGGTGGAAGTTCGTCGAAGAAGGGGGTGATGAAGATCCCGAGCCTGGGGTTGATCAGCGAGCTTACCGCAAACTCCGTGTTTATGAGGAGATCCCTGAAGTTCTCGAGGGAGTAAAGAACCACCACCTCACCCGCGGGTAGCTCACTGAGGGGGAAGGGCTGAATGGGGGTTCTGAGCACTATGAAGGTTTCCCCCTCCCTTGTGTAAAACCTTCCCTCCTCCTCGAACCTCTCCCCGATGAGCTCAGGATGTGAGGAAGCCACTATTCTCCTCTGGTCATCGGTGCAGAGGATAAAACCCCTGAACTTCAGCTCCCTGTAAACTCTGAAGAGAAAGCTCGATATCCTCTTGTCTATGTCCCCTATGAGGACGTCGCTCATCATCTGGAGCTTTGCCCACTGGTTCATCTGCTTCTGGAGGAAGTGGAGGTGCTCGGTGATCTCGTGTATCAGGAAGCCCCCGTTCATCTCGAGATCGTATTCGATCCTCTCCCTCAGAGCCTTCTCCATCTGAGCAATGGAAAAAAGGGAGAAGATCACGTAGGGGATGAGACCCACGATGAGGAAGGCGAGGGTAACCTTCAGTCTGAAGCTCTTTCGGAGTGCCTTCATCTCTTGAGTCTGAAAACTACCTTAAGTCCCTCATCCCTCAGCAGATCCTCGTCTATGTATCCTATGGCTCCCGGGACCTTCCTCACAAAAGCCTTTACAGCCTCCTGGGAGGAGAGGACGAGGGGCGGTTCTATACCGTTCAGATACTTCCTGTTCCAGAAGAGCTGGAGATCTTCCTCGTCCATACCGAGGATCCTGCTCTCTACCACCTTCCTGAGAGGATTTTCCGGAGGCAGGTTGATGGGGAAGGCTGTGATGGCGACTATAAAGTCCTTTTCCCTCAGAAAGATCTTACGCACCTCCCTGATGGTGAGCTTTTCCACCTCCACCCGCTCGCTCACTATAAAGACTATATCCCCCGCCCTGCAGAAGGACAGCCCAGCAAGAAGCAGAAGCAGTCTGCGAACACCCATCCTAAAACATTCCCGAAACGGAGGCAAAGAAGGTGTTGAGCCTTCCTCTCTCCCTGAACTGATACTCGGCTTTCAGCGAGAGGAAGTAGTAGGGTCTGAAGTTCCAGCCCAGGGTCAGCGCCCTGTTCCTTCTGTCCTCCGCCGTTTCCCTGTAGTAGCAGTAGCGGAGGATCGCGTAGTTTCTGGGAAGGATCCTGCGGACACCCTGCAGGTAGTAGGAAAACCTCCTCCCCTCCTCCCCCGTGTCCCTCCTCTCCAGAGCGTACATCATCTCTCCGGAAATCTCTGTTCCCGGAGCGGTGAAAAGGGCGTTGGCTCCCGCGAAGCTTATTTCTCCGTGCCCCTCCAGATCGAACCAGCCTCCGTTGATAGCCACCTTCAGGTTATCCCCTATCTCCCTTCTGATCTCCCCGCCCGCGGAGCGTCTGGAGAGCAGGTTGTTGTATCTCTCGCTGATGCCCCTGTTGTTCTGAAAAAAGAGGGCGTAGTCCGTCTCAAGGGTCGGGTTCCCGAACAGCTGAACCCCCGTAACGAAGTTGGGGAAGAAGAAAGCCACCACCGCCGGATCGGAGACGGTCCACTTGAGGACGTCTATGTGGATGGGGTTCCATATACCTAAGGGGGTTATGAACCTGCCCACCCTCAGCTTCAGAGCTTCGCTGAACTCGTAGTCCACGTAGAGCCTTTCGATATCCACAAGGCGTGTGGTTCTGTCCCTACCGTTTACTTCTCTGTAAACGTCGTGAAGCTCCAGTTCGAGGAAGTAGCGCACCCGCGAAAGGGGATCCCCGTAAAGGAGAAGGGAGATCTCCTCGAGCTTATACTCCTCGTAATCCCTGCGGGATTTGTAGAGGAAGGTGGAGTAACCGCCCACGGTCATCTTGAGGCTATGGATCCTGAAGCCTCTGCCGGGTCTGTATTCGGTGTGCTCGTGGGAGAAGGAGGAAAGGCTGAAAAGCGCAAGCAGGGAAAAAAACAGCCATACGAGCATCTTCAACTGATTTTAACCTTTCCAGAGAAGCTCACTCCACCTTTATCCTTCGGGCTTCCTCTTCCGCTTCTATCTTCCCGACAAGCCCTCTTTCCCTGAAGTAATCCGCGTACTTTCTATCCGCCCCGTTTATGTGGTTTATCAGCCAGTCTATTACGAAGGCAACGCCTTCCTCCAGCTCCTGAACGCCTCCAGCCCTCACGGTCGCAATCGCGGAAGGGAGCTTCTGAAGGATGTTCTGATGGGCTATGAGATGCTCCTCGTAACCAGGGAAGTGGTAACGCTTCATTATCTCCTCCTCGTGCTGAAGATGAACAGATGCGTAGTTCGCAAGGGTCTCGGAAAAGATCCTCTTTGCCCCCTCCAGATCTCCCCTGTCGACAAGCTCCCATATCCTCCCGAGGAGTTCGAAGAGGGTCTGGTGTTCCTCATCTATGGGTCTTATACCAATTCTCAAGTTTTCGAAGAGGTCAGCCTTTCTGCTCAGCTCGAGGAGGACTCTCGTGTTCTCCCTTGAAGTTTCTGAAATCTCCCCGATCCTGTGCATCAGCTCCTCGTAGCTGCTTATCTGGTCGGAGATTGTTTCCATCAGCTCACCCATGGAGCTGTCCACCTCCCCATACTTTTCGTAAATCTCCTTATACTTCTCGGAGACCTTCCTCGCCGCACGAACGGATCTGTCTATCACCTCCGATATGCTGGAGACAACCCCTCCTATCTTCTTGGCTATCTGACCCGTGTTCTCCGCCAGCTTTCTGACCTCCTCCGCCACAACCGCGAAGCCCCTTCCCACCTCACCGGCACGCGCCGCCTCTATGGAGGCGTTCAGAGCGAGGAGGTTCGTCTGCTCGGCAACCTCTATGATCCTCTCCAGAAACTCTGCGATCTCCTTTCCTGCGGACTTAACGTCCCTAACAGCTGTTTCGAGGTTCTCTAACTCCCTCCCGCTCGAGCCTATGGTTTTCTTCATCTCACCGTTTATGGTTTCCACCTTGAGAGCGTGCTCTTTAAGGTTGCGAGCCTTTGTCATCAGATCACCTAAGGTCTCGTTAGCCTCCTGAGTGGCGCTGTTCTGTCTGTTTATCTTCTCGGCTATCCGGGGCAGGACGTAGCTTATGCCAGCCAGCTGGAACCAGGGCTTTGCGAGCGCCCTCTTCAGCTCCTCGTGGGAACGCCTCAGCCTCTCGCACTCCTCATCTTTAGTTCTCAGCTCCTCCCTGAGGCGCTCCACTTCCCTTTTCAGGTTTTCCAGCTCAGCCCCTTCCATCCGCTCCTCCTGCCTTTCTGTATCTTCTCCTTTTGTAAACATTACCGACCTCCTGTTTTTCGTTTCTAACTGTTATTTCGTTGCTTTCAGCCGGCTTTTAAATTCTTTCCCCTGTCCGGCAGTGTGGGTATATTATTTAAACGGAACCTGTGCGGATGGTTGAGATCATCGTAGCTCCCCACGCAGGATTCTGCTTCGGCGTGCGACGGGCTGTGAAGCTGGCGGAGGAGTCCTCGGGCTCGGAGGAGAGGGTTTTCACGCTGGGTCCCATAATCCACAACCCACAGGAGGTGGGCAGACTCCGCAATCTGGGCGTCGTTCCCCTCGAAGGGAATCCGGAGAAGGGATCCGCAGTTATAATCAGATCCCACGGCATCCCTCCCGAAAAGGAAAAGGAGCTGAGGGAAAGAGGGGTCCGTCTCATAGACGCGACCTGTCCTTACGTCAAGGCGGTTCACGAGGCGGTGTGCACCCTCGCCCGGGAGGGCTACTTCATAGTCATAGTGGGGGAGAAAAACCATCCCGAGGTCATAGGAACCCTTGGCTATCTGAAGATGTGCGGTGGTGAGGGGGTGGTGGTCGAAAGCAGGGAGGATCTCAGGGAGGTTCTGGGAAAGGAGAGGGTCGGCGTGGTTTCCCAGACTACCCAGAGTGAGAGGTTCTTCAAGGAGATCGTGGGGGAGATCGCCCTGTGGGTCAGGGAGCTGAAGGTTATCAATACGATCTGCAACGCCACTTCCGTAAGGCAGGAGGACGTTTACACCCTGGCACCCTCCGTGGACGTGATGATCGTCGTGGGAGGCAAAAACAGCGGTAACACGAGGAGGCTTTACTCCATAGCCCGGGAGCTGAACCCCAGAACCTACCATATAGAGACCCCCGACGAACTCGATCCGGAGTGGTTTACCGGTGTGAAGAGGGTGGGGATCACCGCAGGAGCATCGACCCCGGACTGGATAATAGAGGCTGTTAAGGTTAGAATAGAGGAGATATGCGCAGGGTCATCATCCTCCTGATCTGCTTTGGCTATCTGTTTGCAGGGAGCCTCTACGAGGAGATAGTGAGGGAGCAGATAAGGAACATCCCGCTGGACAGGGCTATAGTGGTGGGAGAGGGGAACAGAAAGCTCATAACCGTCATAAATCCGGACTGTCCCCACTGCAGGGCTGAGTGGAAGGAGCTGAGGAAGCATTTGGACAAGCTGAAGATATACATCTTTGTGTTTCCCTTCAAGAGCTGGGGGGAAGAGAACCTTAGAAAGTCCTACTACATAGCCTGCTCGGAAGACAAGCTGAGGGCTCTGGACGAGGTTCTCCTGGGCAGGCTGGACGGAAAAGTACCGGAGGTGGAGAGATGTTCAGCGGTGGACGAGCACCTGAAGGTTATAAGGGATCTGGGGGTGGATGGAGTTCCCTACAACATACTGCCGGAGAAGAACAAGATCATATCGGGCTTTTCCAGAAACCTTCTGAAGGAGCTGGGGATAGAAGAGTAAGGAGCGGTGAGCAGACCCGTCGCAGGATCCTCGAAACCGCCAAGAAGCTCTTTGTGGAAAGGGGTTACTTCAACACCAGCGTGAAGGACATAGCCAGAGAGGCTGGCGTAAGCCCCGCTACCCTCTACCACTACTTCAGCGGAAAAGAGGAGATAGCCGGCGAGATATGCAGGGAGATCGTTACCACCATAAGGAAGAGCATAGAGAGGGCGATCGAAGAGGGACAGAGCGCAGAGGAGCGGATAAAGCGCATCATGCTGGAGCTCGTCAGCCTTGCCTGGGAGGATATGTACGCCGTCAAGTTTGCGGTGCACACGAGACACACCCTTAACCTCTCCCTCTGTTCCGAGGAACCCTACAAACTCCTCAGGAGTTTCCTGAGCGAGGAGAAGAAGCGGGGTAACATAAAGGATCTGAGTGAGGATCTCTGCGCCGTGTGCATTACAGGCGCTCCCGTGGGGCTGGCACGCCTGAAGCGGGAGGGAACGATAAAGGGGGAGCTTACCCCCTACGTGGAGGAGCTTACAAGGTGCATGTGGCGCTCCCTCAGACCGTAAGCTTGCTTTTCTGA
>DRNB01000305.1 GCA_011375045.1 Aquifex aeolicus | reverse complement strand
GAGCGGAATGTGCGTCGAGGTGGAAACCGGAGACGATCCCTCCACCACAGCCACGCTCACAGCCAAGGAGATAGAGGTCAAGGATAGCTCCGAGGACTGCGGACATCCGGGCGGACATGGACACCACAGCACCTACGTGGAGATCAAGGATCAGGTGAGCGCCGTAGATCCCAACAGCAACAGCTTTGTGCTTCAAAACGGACGGAGCATCACCGTAACGCAGACCACCTACTGCGAGTACGGGGACACCCACTACTGGGGATACGACTGCCTGAGCAACCTCCAGCCCGGCTGGACCGTTGAGGTGAAGGTGAACGCCTCATCGGAGGCTCTGAAGATAGAAAAAGAAGACTGAAAAGCCTGCCCCCCTCCCCTCCCCTTCCTCTTTTTATCCTTTAACCCACCGCCTGTCGGCGGTGCTCTCCACCTCAACGGGGATCTTCTTCAGAACTATGTGCCCCGCGTGTCTCATAGCGTTTTCCAGACTCTCCCTTACCTCCTTACCCTCCTCCTCCGGACACTCCACCACTATCTCATCGTGGATCAGGTTCACGAGCCTCGCCTCCAGACCCTTTTTCCTCAGCTCCACATCGAACATCAGAACCGCCAGCTTGAGCAGATCCGCTCCGGTTCCCTGAATCGGGTAGTTCACGGCGTCCGTGAAGGTGCTCGCCCTGTAAGGTCTTCCCAGAAGCGTTGTTCCCTTTACCTCACCGCTCTCCCTCAGCTCCCTCTTCACACCCTCGTGCCACTCCCTGAAGGCGGGGAAGAACTTGAAGAACTTTTTTCTGAAAACGTCGGCGGAGGATACCTCGAGCTCCACACCGTAGCTGCTTCTGGCATACTCGGAAAGACCCCTCGCGGATATACCGTAGATGAGCCCGAAGTTCATCGCCTTGGCGAGCTGTCTCTCCTCCTTTGTAACCTCCCCCTCGGGTTTCTCCAGTATCAGGCTGGCTGTGTAGCGGTGCAGATCCCTGCCCTCCCTGAAAGCCTTTGTCATGTTCTCATCGCCGACGAACTCGGCTGCGATCCTCAGCTCTATCTGGGAGAAGTCAGCTATCACAAAGAGGTTCCCCTCCTCCGCCCTGAAGAGGGACCTCATATCCCTGGGGATGTTCTGAACGTTGGGGTTCGAACTCGACATCCTGCCCGTAACCGCTCCTATCTGACGGAATTCAGGGAACACCCGGCCGTTTCTGAGGTAACCCGTCAGCTCCCTGAGCTTGTCCAGAGCTTTCTTGAGCCTCCTTATCTCTAATATGTCGCGCACCTCCTTTACGTGAGCGAAGGACGTGAGCGTTTTATCGTCCGTGGAGATGTTGCCCTTCTGGGTTTCGGGTAGATCGAGACCGAGCCGGGTTCTGAGGAAGTTGCCTATCTGCTTGGGAGACATGGGATCGATCCTGTGGCGGATGTAAAAGTCCATGATGAGCTTCTGGAGCTTTCTCTCGTAGTCCTTCGCCAGCTTCTCCACCTCCTCCCTGTCGACGGGGATACCGTTCAGCTCTAACTTGGCTACCTCCTGAACAAAAGCCATCTCTATTATGACGGCTGGGTTTGTGAGACCAAAGATCCTTGCGGTCCTCGTTTTGCGCAGTTCCTCTCCCCTGTCGACCTCGGGCAGGGCGTTGAGACGCTCCCTCATCCTGAAGAAGAGATCCCTCACCACCGCAACGTCCGTGGCTGCATACTCTATCTGCTGCCTTGTCAGGGCGGAACGCGACCAGTCCGAGAGCTGGAGGGATTTGTCCAGCGTGTAGCCCAGAAGCGTCTCAACAAGATGACTCAGGGAGTGTCTATCGAAGCCCAGGAGGTAGCTTGCCACCATGGTGTCGAAAACCGCGTAGGGAACTATCCCGAGGGGGTAGAGGAACCTCAGATCGAATTTGAGGTTGTGCCCCACAACCCCCCTGCGGGCGAGGAGCTCCCTGAGCAGGGGAAGCGCCTCCGGCAGCTCGAAGAGGTCTATGACGAAGATCTCCTCGTTTCCCCCGAGCTGAAGCAGACGTATCCTGCTGCCGGCAGTCTCCGTGTCTATGAAGAGGATCTCCTCCTTCTCAAGGTGGGTCAGCGCTCTAACAAGCTCGTTCCTTTCGGTAACGTATTCGAATTTCATCTTCCCGGAGGGGTCAGTAATAATATCTATCCCTCTGAAGGAACTTATCAATCAGAAGGTAACCCACCACAAAACCCCCTATGTGAGCCCACCAGGCGACCCCTCCGAGACCGACCAGAGGAAGGGAGATCACGCCGTTTACGAGCTGGATAAAAAACCAGAGACCTATGAAGACCAGGGCAGGAATCTCGACAAAGGTCATGAAGAAGAAAACGGGCACTAAGGCGAGCACCCGGGCGTGGGGGAACATCCTCATATACGCTCCCAGGATTCCGCTGACGGCTCCGCTCGCTCCCACCATCGGAACGTGTCCCCCTCCAAAGACGAGGCTTATGAAGGTCTGAGCGAGGGCGGCTCCGAGACCGCAGAGCAGATAAAACACAACGTATTTGAACCTGCCCAACCTGTCCTCAACGTTATCCCCGAAAACCCAGAGGAACCACATGTTTCCTATGATGTGAAACCAGCTTCCGTGCAGGAACATGTGGGTAACGAGCGTGTAGGGTCTCGCAAACACCTCCGCGGGAACAAGACCGAACTGCCGGATGAAAAGCTCGAGGGCGCTTACCTGACCCTGAAGGGTTACAAGGATCTTGTCCGAGAGCCTCCACTCGTAAAGCCAGATAAGCGAGCAGACCACTATGATGGCAACGTTGACGATCGGAAAGGTTCTGGATGGATTTATATCCCTGATGGGTATCATTAGCCGGCACTCCTGCAACTATAATACTACCCCATGGGTGATCCCGAGAGGATGAGGAAACTCCTCCAGAAGGCAAAGCTGGTGGACGAGTCCGCCCGGGTGGAGTTCGTGATCCTGGACCTTGTGCCCGGGTGGATGAAGTGCAGGAGGACGAAGCGCCTTGTTTTTCAGTTTCACAGGCTCGGAGGGGAGGAGGGTTCTACCGCCTGCGGGCGCAAACTCAGGGAGTTTCAGATCCTCCCCGACAGACAGGAGAAGATGGTGATAACCCAGGTAAACATGATGCTGGGCGGTCTGGGTCTCCTCGTTTTCTTCGATCTGTGTCCGGACTGCTTCGGCAACGTCAACAGGTGTTCACCCATCGGGGAGGCGTAAAGCCTTCCTGTGCTATGATAAGGAAAACTTTATAAGGAACCGGAGGTTCAGGACTATGAAGAGGCTCCTCATCCCGACCCTTTTCCTGTGCGGGAGCGTTCTCGGGGCGGACGGGGCATCCCTCTTCGTTTCGAAAGGGTGCGCCTCCTGTCATCCTCCGCGCAGGGACGGTATGGGACCGTCTCTGGAGAAGATAGCGCGGGCTTACAGCGGAAAGAAGGAGGATCTGCTGAGGTATCTGAAGGGACAGGGGGACGCGATAGTGGAACCTGAGAGGGCTGAGCTCATGCGGATTCAGCTCACCATGATCTCGGATCTTTCCGATGAGGAGCTGTCCGCCATAGCGGACTTCATCCTGAGCTACAAATAGCGGGATATAATATTCCCCCATGGTGGAATCCCTGAAGGATTTTAGAAGAAGTAAATACTGCGGGGAGGTTTCCCTGAAGGACACGGGAGAGGAGGTCAGCCTGTGCGGCTGGGTTCACAGGATAAGGGATCACGGAGGGGTCATCTTTATAGATCTGAGGGACAGGGAGGGTGTGGTTCAGGTCGTTGTGGAGGAGCACACCAACCCCGACGTGTACGAGAAAGCCGGCAGGCTGAAGCCCGAGTGGGTGGTGGGCGTTCGCGGCAGGGTCAGAAGAAGACCCGAAGGAACGGAAAACCCTAAGCTCAGGACCGGTTACGTGGAGGTGGTCTGCGAAGAGATCAGGGTGTTCAACACCTCGGAGACCCCCCCCTTCCCCGTCGATGAGGAAACGCACGTTTCCGAGGAGACAAAGCTCCGCTACCGCTTTATAGATCTCAGAAGAGACTCCATGAGGGAAAACCTCCTCTTCAGGCACAGGCTCTACCAGATAACGAGGAGCTTCTTTACGGAAAAGGGTTTTGTGGAGATAGAAACCCCCGTTCTCACCAAATCTACCCCCGAGGGCGCGAGGGACTTTATCGTTCCCTCCCGGCTCCACCCTTCCAAGTTTTACGCCCTCCCCCAGTCTCCTCAGCTCTTCAAGCAGATCCTCATGGTCTCAGGCTTCGACAGATACTTTCAGATAGTCAAGTGCTTTCGGGACGAGGATCTCAGAGCCGACAGACAACCCGAGTTCACCCAGATAGACTACGAGATGTCCTTTGTGGGTGAGGAAGAGGTTATGGAGATAGCCGAGGAGCTTCTGGACAGACTCTTTCGGGAACTCTTAGGGGTGGAGCTTAAAAGACCCTTCGACAGGATCTCTTACAGGG
>DRNB01000304.1 GCA_011375045.1 Aquifex aeolicus | reverse complement strand
CTCGGTTTCTATGTCTATGGTTCCCCGGAAGGCGGATACGGTGTTCATCACCACGTCCATACCCACACCCCTTCCGGAAACCTGAGACACCCCCTCCGCGGTGGAAAAGCCGGGGTGGAATATGAGGAAGAGAATGTCCTTATCGGTCATCTTCTCCGCCCGATCGGGGGTTATAAGCCCCCTTTCGAGAGCCTTCTTCTTCACCTTCTCCACATCTATGCCCCTGCCGTCGTCCGCCACCTCTATGAATATGCGGTCCCCGTGGTAGTATGCGCTGAGCTTCACGGTTCCCTTGGGAGGTTTGCCCATACGTGTTCTTTCCTCCGGAGGTTCTATGCCGTGGTCCACCGCATTCCTTATGAGGTGAATCAGGGGCTCTTCGAGCTTCTCCAGAACCGTCTTGTCCATCTCCGCGTCTTCACCCTCCAAGACAAGCTCCACCTCCTTGCCCAGCATGCGGGCAAGATCCCTCACGACCCGGGGAAACTTCTGGAAGAGCCTTTTAACGGGCTGCATTCTGGTTTTCATGACAGCGAGCTGGAGATCTCCCACGATGCGATCGAGGGAGGACATAACGGTTTCGAACTCGTCTATGGTTTTGGACTGATACTCCTCGTATAACTTCTGAAACACCCTCAGGAGCCTGTTCCTCTCCAGCACCAGCTCCCCCACGAGGTTCATGAGATCTTCTATCTTCCTGACGTCTATCCTCAGAACCTTCTCACCTTCCTGGGAGACGGGGGCTTTCCTCTCGGGGGGTTTCTTCTCCTCCTTTTCCCTCGGGACCTCCTTCTCCGTCTGTTCCTCCGCCACCTCTATGCTTTTCTCCGCGGGTTCGGGGGGAGGCTCCTCCGCCTTTTCCTCTTCCGCCGGCTGAGGGGTTTCGGAAACGGCTATGAGTTTATCGAGCTGATCTATTAGATCCGCGGGCCTCTCATCCGGAGGTAGCAGGATGAGCTCTTCGAGGATCTCTTCTATGGGTTTGCCCTTCAGATGTCCGAAACCGTACCTCTCGAGAAGCTCATCGACGGTGGCTTCCTCCTCCTGTTTCGAAACCGCGCTCTCTTCGAGCTTCCTCAGCCTGGCTACAAGATCCTCCGGGACCTGAACCTCCTCCCCCGCCTCGTACTTCGCGAGAGCGCTTCTGATGAAGTCCACCGCTTCGAGGATGAGGTCGTTCAGCTCCGGCGTGAGCTGGAGCTCTCCGTTCCTCAGCTTCCCGAGAACATCCTCCGCCGCGTGGGCTGTTTCAACGATGGCTTCGAGACCCAGAAAGCCGGCTCCCCCCTTGAGGGTGTGCATGGCTCTGAAGGTGGCGTTCAGGATCTCCTCGTTCTTGGGATCCTTTTCGAGCTCGAGAAGGTTCTCCTCTATCTTCTGGAGGTTTTCCTCAGCCTCGATCACAAACTCGTTGAATATGTCCCTCATCTCATCGCTTATCATGACCGCTCTCCCCTCTCAGCCAGCTTGGTGACCATATCGAGAAGCTCCTCAGCGTCGAACTTCACTATGAAACCGTCCGCGTTCACCCTGAAGGCTCTCTGTCTGTTGGAGTCGTCGCTCAGCGTTGTGTTGACTATGACGGGAAGTCCCATTAACCCTACGGTTTCCTTTATCTTCTTGGTCAGGGTCAGCCCGTCCATGTT
>DRNB01000303.1 GCA_011375045.1 Aquifex aeolicus | reverse complement strand
GAGGTTTCATGTATCACGGTAAGATAAAAGCCTTTGCGGAAAGGTGCAGGGAGCTTGGTCTTGAATTCTAAAGGAGGAGCTCTATGGGTGGAAGAGACATCGACGCTCTGATAGAGGAGAGCAGGAAGAGAAGCGGTGTAGCGGACATGATCGAGGAGCTTCAGCTTGAGGAAAGGCTCCTCTACGCCAACAGAACAGCCCGGGTTACGAAGGGAGGCAGAAGGTTCTCCTTCAGCGCGCTGGTGGTTGTAGGGGATCGTCGGGGTTTCGTTGGGTTCGGACACGGGAAGGCGAAGGAGGTTCCCCTCGCCATAGCCAAAGCCATAGAACAGGCTAAGAAGAAGATCATCAGGGTTCCCGTAATCGAGGGGACGGTGCCCCACGACGTGGTCGGGCACTTCGGACCCACAAAGATCATAGTCATCCCCGCAAGAAGGGGAACGGGTGTCGTGGCAGGAGGAGCCGCCAAACCCCTTTTCGAGCTCGCGGGTTACACCGACGTTCTCACAAAGATAGTAGGGAGCACAAACCCTGATAACGTGGTGAGGGCTGTCTTCGATGCTTTCCTTCAGCTCAAGACCCCTGAGCAGGTTGCCCTGGAAAGGGGTCTGCCCCTCGAGGAGATCAGGAAGAGATACAACATCTACGCGGGACAGAAGCTTAAAGTGAAACTCCACTATCCCTGGAGGGGCGTCTATGGCTGAGAAGAGGTTTCTGAAGGTAACCCTTGTAAGAGGGCTGGCAGGTAAGAGAAAGAGTCATATCCTTGCGGTGAGAAGTCTCGGGCTCAGGAAACCCGGACAGTCGAAGGTGCTCGAAGACAACCCCCTGGTCAGGGGGAACATCAGAAAAGCTCACTATCTTCTGAAGGTGGAGGAAGTCCGTCATGAAGCTTAACGATCTTCAGCCCCATCCCGGAGCTACCAGGGAAAGGAAAAGGGTAGGCAGAGGCATAGCCGCCGGACAGGGTAAGACCGCAGGTAAGGGACACAAAGGTCAGAAGACAAGGTCCGGCGACAGGACCCTCCCCCCCTTCTTCGAGGGTGGACAGACACCCTTTCACCTCAGGGTTCCCAAGAGAGGCTTCACAAACCCCAACAGGAAGGAATTTACGGCTGTAAACGTCGGCGTTCTGAACCGCCTCTTCGAAGAGGGTGCGGAGGTTACCCCTGAAACCCTCGCCTCGAAGGGACTCTGCGCCAGGAACGACCCTGTAAAGATTCTGGGTGATGGAGAGCTCAAGAAGAAGCTTCACGTGAAAGCCCACGCTTTTTCGAAGAGCGCCCGGAAGAAGATAGAGGAAGCGGGGGGAACCTGTGAGGTGATCGGAAGGTGATACCCCTCTGAGGGAGCAGTAAATGATCGACTACCTCAAAAACATATTTGCCTTCGAGGACCTCAGAAGGAGGTTCCTCTACACCCTGCTGATGTTCGCCATATACAGGCTCGGAAGCCACATCCCCATCCCGGGGGTGGACGTTCAGGCTCTCGAGGATTTCTTCAGATCCATACAGGGAACGCTCTTTAACCTCTACGACATATTCTCGGGGGGGAACCTGAGCAGGATGACCGTCTTCGCCCTCGGGGTAATGCCCTACATATCCGCCTCCATAATGATGCAGCTCCTCACCGTTGCCATCCCCCACCTTCAGCGGTTAGCCAAGGAGGAGGGAGACTACGGCAGATACAAGATAAACGAGTACACCAAGTATCTGACCATGTTCGTCGCCTTCATCCAGTCCATAGGCATAGCCTTCTGGCTTCAGAATCAGACCTCACCCAGAGGCTTTCCCGTCGTCCCCGACACGGGGATCCTCTTCATAGTGGTGGCTGTCCTCACCCTCGTTGCGGGGACGATGTTCCTCGTCTGGATGGGGGAGAGGATAACCGAGAAGGGGATAGGGAACGGGATGTCCCTCCTCATATTCGCGGGGATAGTGGCTGGCTTCCCCAACGCTGTCATAAGCCTCGTGGAGAGGCTCAGAAACGGCGACCTCACCCCCTTCGCGGTGGCGGGTGCGCTTGCGATGGTCATAGCCGTGATAATCGGCATCGTTTACATTCAGGAGGCGGAGAGGAGGATCCCCGTTCAGTATCCCCGCAGGGTGGTGGGAAGACAGGAGTTCAGGGGAGGATCCACCTACCTCCCCATAAAGATAAACCCCGCAGGGGTCATCCCCATAATCTTCGCCCAGTCCCTCCTCATAATACCCTCCAGCGTCCTCGCCTTCATAGAGAACCCCATAGCCCAGCTCATCCACGACGCCTTCAACCCCACCTCCGTCTTCTACAACTTCCTCTACGTGGTCTTCATAGTCTTCTTCACCTACTTCTACACGGCGGTGATGATCAACCCCGTCGAGGTGGCTGACAACCTGCGCAAGGGAGGAGCCTTCGTACCCGGCGTAAGACCGGGGGTCGAAACCCAGCGCTTTCTGGAGACGGTTATAAACAGGCTCGTCTTTGTGGGTGCCCTCTTCCTGTCGGTGGTCGCCATAATTCCCCTCTTCATAGGTCTGTGGCTGAACGTTCCCTTTTACTTCGGGGGAACCACAGCCCTCATAGTGGTCGGCGTCGCCCTCGACACCCTCAAGCAGGTGGAGGCTAACCTGCTGACCAAGAAGTACAAGGGTTACGTGAGGAAGCGAAGATGAAGAAGAACCTCGTATTCCTGGGACCCCCCGGCGCGGGTAAGGGAACACAGGCTAAGATGCTCTCTCAGGAGCTCGGACTGATTCACATCTCCACCGGAGACATCCTCAGATCCGCCGTGGAGAAGAGAACCCCTCTCGGGGTTAAGGCTAAGGAGTATATGGACAGGGGGGAGCTCGTCCCCGACGATCTGATCATCGCCCTTATAGAGGAGGTCCTCCCCCAGCAGGGAGGCTTCGTCCTCGACGGCTTTCCGAGGACGGTGGCTCAGGCGAAAGCCCTCGACAGGCTCCTCGATCGCAAAGGCATGAACCTGTCCGCGGTGATCCTCTTCGACGTTCCGGACGACACGGTGGTGGAGCGCCTCTCAGGCAGGCGGATATGCCCCCGGTGCGGAGCCGTTTACCACATCAGATACAACCCCCCCAGAGAAGACGAGATCTGCGACAGGTGCGGTGCAAAGCTCATTCAGCGCGAGGATGACCGGGAGGAGGTGATCAGGAAAAGGCTCTCCGTTTACCGGGAGCAGACCGCCCCCCTCGTTGAGTATTACAGCGAAAGGGATATATTAGTAAAACTGGACGCTTCCAGACCCATAGAGGAAATCCACCGCAGGCTTCTGGAGATTCTGAATGAGAAAGGGAATTGAGCTTTACTCCTTCAAGGAGATAGAGAAGATAAGGACCGCCTGCAGGATCGTTGCGGAGGTCCTGCAGGCGGTAGCGGAGAACATAAAGCCGGGTGTGAGCACTTGGGACATAGAGATGATAGCCCGTGAGGAGGCAAAGAAGAGGGGTGCCAGACCCGCCTTCCTGAACTACAGACCCCCCTTCAGCAACGTCAGCTATCCGGCCGCCACCTGCATATCGATCAACGAGGAGGTGGTTCACGGACTCCCCCGCAGGGAGAAGATCGTGGAGGAGGGAGATTTGGTGAGCGTGGATTTTGGTGCTATAATAGATGGTTACGCTGGCGATTCCGCCATAACGGTGGCGGTCGGCGAGACCGGTGAGGAGAAGCGACGTCTGCTAACCGCAACGAAGCTGGCTCTGGAAAGAGCTGTGGAGAAGGCAACCGCTGGTAACTGGCTTAGCGATGTGGTGGAGGCTATACACGGAACAGCGGAGGAGTTTAAGGTTTTCCCCGTTCTCAAGTACGGAGGACACGGCATAGGGAGGAAGATCCACGAGGAGCCCTTCGTCCCCAACAACAGGAAGGATCTGGGTGGCAAGGACATCAAGCTCAAGCAGGGTATGGTGATAGCCATAGAGCCCATGTTCGCCCTCGGAACGGAGGAGACGGTTCAGGACGGCGACGGCTGGACGGTGAAGACAAAGGACGGAAGCCCCGCCGCCCACTTCGAGCATACCGTTGCGGTAACGAAAAACGGAGCGCTTGTGCTCACGGAGATCTAAAGATGGGAAAGAGGAAGAAGCAGGAGCACGAGAAGGAGAAGGGTATAGTAATGGAGGGTGAAGTGGTCGAGGCGCTGCCCAACGGTATGTTCAGGGTCAAGTTAGAGAGCGGACACGAGGTTCTCGCCCATATCTCCGGAAAGATGAGGATCAACTTCATCAGGATCCTTCCCGGAGACAGGGTGAGGGTCGAGCTGTCCCCCTACGATCTGACCAGAGGCAGGATAGTTTACAGACTTTGAGGAGGAAGCCATGAAGGTCAGAGCTTCTGTGAAAAAGAGGTGTGCCAAGTGCAAGATAATCAGGAGAAAGGGAAGGGTTTACGTGATATGCGAAAACCCCAAGCACAGGCAGAAGCAGGGTTAACGGAGGTTGGAAGATGGCGAGGATAGCGGGTGTAGATCTTCCCGACAACAAAAGGCTGGAGATAGCCCTCACCTACATATACGGCATAGGCAGGACCTTAGCCAAGGAGATATGCGAGGGAACAGGTATAGACTGCCGGAAGAAGGTGGGGGAACTCACCCCCGAGGAGCTGAACACCCTCAGAAAGTTCATAGACGAGAACTACAAAGTGGAAGGAGACCTGAGACGGGAGGTTCAGCTCAACATCAAGAGGCTGATGGATATGGGATGCTACAGAGGACAGAGGCACTCGCGGGGTCTTCCCGTCAGGGGACAGCAGACCAGAACGAACGCAAGGACAAGGAAGGGAAGGAGAAAAACCGTGGGGGGAACCAAGAAGAAAGGCAAGTAAGGAGGTAGCCCATGGCAAGGAAGAAAAAACAGAAGAGAACCGTAACCCGGGGGATAATAAACATCCACACCACCTTCAACAACACCATAATCAACATAACCGACCCGCAGGGTAACACTATAGTCTGGGAAAGCGGGGGAACGGTCGGCTTCAAAGGCACCAGAAAGAGCACACCCTACGCCGCCCAGCTCGCCGCCCAGAGAGCGCTCAGAAGAGCCATAAACGAGTTCGGTCTGCAGGAGGCTGAGATCAGGGTCAAGGGACCCGGCGCAGGCAGGGAGTCAGCCCTGAGAGCCGTCTTCGCCTCCGGCGTCAGGGTAACAGCCATAAGGGACGTTACCCCCATACCCCACAACGGATGCAGACCGCCGGCGAGGAGGAGAGTCTGATGGGAAGGTACATAGGACCCTGGGTTAAGCTGGACAGAAGGTTCGGCGTTGTGATTTCGGGAAAGAGATCCGCTCCGCGGATACTCCAGAGAAGGAACTTCCCGCCCGGTCAGCACGGACGCCTCAAGGGTAGAAGAAGGAAGCTGAGCGAGTATGGTCTGCGTCTCATGGAGAAGCAGAAGCTCAAGTATCTCTACGGAGGACTCAGGGAAAAGCAGTTCAAAAGGTACTTCGACATCGCCGCCAAAGCCAAGGAGAACACGGGAGACGTCCTGCTCCAGCTCCTCGAGAGGAGGCTGGACAACGTGGTTTACAGGCTCGGGTTTGCCACCACAAGACGTCAGGCGCGCCAGCTCATAGCCCACGGACACGTGCTCGTGAACGGCAGAAAGGTCGACGTGCCCGGTTACGAGGTGGAGCCGGGGGACATCGTGGAGATAAAGAACTCCTCCAGAGACATCCCCTTCATAAAGGAGAACATGGAGAGCATCGACCCGCGGAGCGTTCCCGAGTGGCTGGAGCTGGACAGGGACAACTTCAGGGGTAAGGTGCTGAAGCTACCCGAGAACGTTATAGAGTATCTGGAGGTGCCCGTCAACGTGCAGTATATTATCGAGTTCTATTCCAAGGTTTGATCTGGAGGTTGGTGGATGCTGAACGAATTTGTTTACCCTAACAAAATTTACTGGGAAACCAAGGACAGAAGAAAGGGTGTTTTTGTTGTCGAACCTCTGGAGAGGGGGTTCGGAACCACGCTGGGAAACGCCCTCAG
>DRNB01000302.1 GCA_011375045.1 Aquifex aeolicus | reverse complement strand
GGAGGGATCCGTGAAGGTAGTGGTTACGGGACCGCCCGGCATAGGAAAGACAACGCTCGTCAGGAAGCTGGTCGACCGGCTGGGGGACAGAGCCGTAGGCTTCTGGACGGAGGAGGTGAGGGATCCCGAAAGCAGGAAGAGAACAGGCTTCGTCGTCGTTACCACCGACGGCAGAAGGGTCCTCTTTGCCAGCAAAACCTTCACCTCCAAGTATCTGGTAGGCTCCTACGGGGTTAACCTCCAGCGCTTCGAATCCGCGGTTCTTCCCGTTCTCCGGAAGGCTCTCGAGGCTAAGGGGGACAGGGTGGTGGTCATAGACGAGGTGGGGAAGATGGAGCTTTTCTCGAAGCGGTTCCGGGAGCTGGTGGGGAGGATAGTCCACGCCCCCCGGCTGAACCTCGTCGTTACCATCCCCATAAGGGACGTTCACCCCCTCGTGAGGGAGATAAGAAGACTGCCTTCGGCAGTTCTTATAGAGCTGACCAGATCCAACAGGGAGGGAATGGTGGAGGAGGTGATCGGCCTGCTCTCCGGAGACTTATAATTTTCCCCTCAAAGGGAGAGGCTGACACGCTGGTGCGGTCCCGGGACTTCAAATCCCGCGGGAGGCTCCGGAGCGGGGTCTCCGGAGGGTTCGATTCCCTCCCTCTCCCGCTTCCTCAGGAGTAGAGCCTGTCCCCCATGTCGCCCAATCCGGGGACTATGTAGCCCCTGCTGTTGAGACCCTCGTCCACGCTCACCGTAAAGAGCCTGTGCTGGGGGAAGCGCTCCCTGACCCGCTCTATCCCCTCGGGAGCGCAGACTATATGAACGCTGACGGTCTGGGAAGGCTTCCGCTCAACCACCTCCCGGAGGGAGGAGATCAGGGTTCCTCCCGTCGCTAACATGGGGTCCAGAATCACGACCCTCCTGCCCGCAAGATCGGGGAGCCTCGTGTAGAAGACGCGGGATTCGAGGGTCTCCTCGTCCCTCTTTACGGCGAGAAAGCCCGTACTGGCTCCCGGCAGAACGCTGAGAGCACCCTCCAGCATGGGAAGTCCGGCTCTGAGCACCGCCACAAAGACCACCTCCTCCTCCCTCACGAAGGGGAAGCTCCTCACGCCGAGCCACGTTTCTATCTCCCTTTCCCCGATCTGCAGATCCGAGAGAAGCTCATAGACCATAAAGCTGCCTATCTCCCTGAGGAGGCTCCTGAGGGTTTCCTTGGGTGTCCGGATGTCCCTTATCCTGCTGAGCTTGTGAACAAGAACCGGATGTCTGAGCTCCCTGACCAAGGCTCAGTTAATTTTAACTGATCGTGGGAAGGGGAAGCGTTAAAATCTTCCGGGATGTTTTACGAAACCATAGACGACATAACGGCGGACGCGGGGATAAGGGTCAGAGCTGGAAGTCTGGAGGAACTCTTCTGCAGAGCTGTCCTCGCCACCTTCAACGAGATGACCGATCTGGAAAGGGTCGAGGAGAGGGAGAGCCGGGAGGTGTCGGCTGAAGGCTCCATGCCCTTCCTCCTTGCGGACATCATCAACGAGGCGCTCGTGCTCCACGAGAGCACAGGCTTCGTAGCCCGCAGGTGCGAGGTGCTCGAACTGAGCGAAGGCAGGGTAAGGCTCCGGCTCCACGGCGAGAGCTTCGACCCCTCCAGACACACCTCCGGGCTGGTCATAAAGGCAGCCACCTACCACAGGCTCAGGGTGGAAAGGGAGAAGGATCAGTTCGTTGCGGAAGTTATCTTTGATATATAATGTCCTCCTATGGACGTAATGGAGATAAGGGAGATCCTCCCCCACAGATACCCCCTCCTCCTCGTGGACCGCATCCTCGAGTTCGAAGAAGGCAGGAGGATCGTGGGTCTCAAGAACGTCTCCGTTAACGAACCCTTCTTTCAGGGACACTTCCCCCAGTTTCCCCTCTTTCCCGGCGTTTACATCCTCGAAGCCATGGCTCAGGTCGGCGGGATACTCATGATAAAGTCCCTGAAGCTCGAAATAGGTAAGTTTGCCATCGTCTTCGCAGGCATAGACGACGCCCGCTTCAAGAAGCCCGTTTTCCCCGGCGATCAGCTCCTCATGGAGCTGGAGGTTATCTCCCTCAAGAAGACCCTTTCGAAGATGAAGGGAACCGCAAGGGTGGACGGGGAGGTGGTGGCGAGCGCCGTTCTTTACGCCGCGGCGAGGAAGCTCGAAGAGGTCAAGCGCTGACTACCTGTACCACATCTCCCTCGGAAGGGGAATGACCTTCTCCCCCTTCCTGAACATGAGCAGGTACTCCCGGACGAACTTCTCCTTGTAGAATCTGGGGTTTCTCTTTATCCGGGAGTGAAGCGCCTTTAACCTGAGGTTCCTGCCCTTTTCCACGTAGGTCAGCTCCTCCAGCCTGTCGATGGCGTGTCTGAGGCTCAGCACCTTCCCTAAGTTCAGATCCGACAGGAAGAGGTTGGCTACCGTGTTGATCACGGCAAGCGCAAGGAAGCCAAGGGCGAGCCTTTTAACTACCAAGGAATCTCCAGAACTCCTTCCTTCCCCAGAACTCCGCCCCATAACCGAGACTCTCTTCTATTCTAAGGAGCTCGTTGTATTTTGCAATCCTGTCGGTCCGGGAGGCGGAGCCTGTCTTTATCTGCCCCGCGTTCACGGCAACCGCGAGGTGTGATATGAAGGTGTCCTCGGTTTCGCCGGATCTGTGGGATATCACGGGGGCGTAACCGTGCTCCTTGGCGATCATCACCGTATCGAGGGTTTCCGAAAGGGTGCCGATCTGGTTGAGCTTCACGAGTATCGCGTTGGCTACCCCTTCCTCTATACCCCTCCTGAGGATGTCGGGATTCGTTGTAAAGAGGTCGTCTCCCACCAGCTGAACCTTTCCTCCAAGGGCGGCGGTGAGCGCCTTCCACCCCTCCCAGTCGTTTTCCGAGAGGGGATCCTCCAGGGAGATCACAGGGTAGTTGCCCACAAGCTCCTCGTAGAAGGAGATCATCTCCTCCGAGGAGAGAGCCTTCCCCTCGAAGTGATAGAGTCCGTCCCTGTAGAACTCCGAAGAGGCGCAGTCCAGGGCGAGGAGGACATCCTCACCGGGTCTGTAGCCCGCCCGCTCCACCGCCCTCATGAGGGTGTCGAGGGCTTCCCTCGTCGAACCGAGGGCGGGGGCAAAACCCCCCTCATCGCCCACGTTAGTGGAAAGCCCTCTCTCCCTGAGAACCTCTCTGAGGGTGTGGAAGATCTCAACTCCGGCCCTCAGAGCTTCCCTGAAGGAGCCACCGCAGACGGGAAGCACCATGAACTCCTGAACGTCGAGGGGGTTGTCGGCGTGAACCCCACCGTTTATGAGGTTCATGAGGGGAACGGGAAGCCTCCGGGCGTTTCTACCGCCGAGGTATTCGTAGAGGGGGACCCCTAACTCCTCCGCGGACGCCCGGGCAACGGCCATGCTGACGGCGAGTATAGCGTTGGCTCCGAGACGGCTCTTGTTCTCCGTTCCGTCGAGTTCGACAAGCGTGATGTCTATCTCCCGCTGGTTCAGAGCCTCCATACCCTGAAGTCGTCTGGCTATCTTACCCCTTATGTTGTCCACAGCCTTGAGAACCCCCCTGCCCCTGTACCGTCGGGGATCCCCGTCCCTGAGCTCCACAGCCTCCCTCTCGCCCGTGGAGGCTCCGCTGGGAACTATGGCTCTCCCCACAGCTCCGCTTTCGAGAACGACCACCGCTTCGACGGTCGGATTACCCCGTGAATCGAGGACCTCCCTTCCGTGAACGCTGACGATTGCGGACATGAAGTAGTATTTTACAAGGTGCGGTGGGGATTGTGGCACACTAATTACTGAGAGGTATCATGCACGTCCTTCTCGTGGGTCTGGGCAACATGGGCATGAAGTATTTAGCGAAGCTGGAGGAGCTTCAGGAGCTTCCGGTTCTGTGCGATATAGATCCCTACAAGAACATCGGGAAACACCCCTTTTACTGCCACTTCGGGGAGATCAAGGAAAGCGTGGTGAGGGCGATCGTGGCGGTAAATCCGGAGGACCACGTGGAGGTGGCGGGCAGACTTCTCTCCGAGGGCGTCCCGGTGCTTCTGGAAAAGCCTCCGGCTCTGAGCAGTAAGGAGTTCGCCCTCATAGCGGACGACCCGAATCTGGAGGTATCGGAGATAGAGCTTTACTCCTTCCCCGTAAAGAGCTTCCCGAAGGATATCAGGGTAAAGGAGATAAGGGCGGAGCGCCTGAACAGGGGAAGGGGATACATAAACCCCCTCTGGGATCTTGCCTGGCACGATCTCTACGTCCTTCAGTATCTCTTCGGGGACGTGGAGGTTTCCCGGGTCCGGGAGGGAGAGATCTGGGAGCTGGAGGGGTCTGCGGCCGGCGTACCCTTCACGCTGAGGGTTGCGTGGGAGCACAGAGGGGAGGTGAGGAGAAGGTGGACCCTCAGAGCGGAGGAGGGAGAGGTGATCATGGACTTCCTGAGGGAGGAGATAACCTTCAACGGCCATATAAGGAGGAGATCGGGGGGGGACAAGCTGAAGGAGATGGTGAGCGACTTTCTGAGGGGTTCCAGAAGGAGGGGATCTACCCTCAGGGCGATGAGGAATCTGAAGATCCTGGAGAAGATCTCCTAACGGTAGCGCTCCGTTTTTAGGTTCCTCCGGTCGACACCAAGATCCAGCAGCGTTCCCCTGACGCTCTCCACAAAGCCCGGAGGTCCGCAGAGGTAGTGGAGACGCTCCACCGCATCGGGTATCTCCCTGCTGAGGATCTCCCTGTTTATCCTGCCCCTGTAACCCTGCCAGCTGTCGGGGAACTCGCGGGTAAGCGTCAGGGCGATCCTGACGTTCTTCAGTTTCCCCAGCTCCAGCAGCTCCTCCCTGTAGATAACCTCCTCGTAGGAGGTGAAGGATCCCAGGAAAACGGCGTCGACGTTTCCCAGATCCCTGTCCCTTATGTATCTGAGGATAGACACGAGGGGAACCACACCGCTGCCCGCCCCCAGGAGAGCTATCCGGCTGTGGAGCTTCTCGGTCCAGTAAAATCTACCGTAGGGTCCCTTCATCCTGAACCTCTCGCCGATCCTGACCCTGGTGGTCAGGTAAACGGAGGCTCTGCCGTTCTCCACCCGCTTGACGGTCAGCTCGATCCTGTCCCTGCGCGTAGGAGGAGAGGCTATGGAGTAGGCCCTCCTGAGCTTTTCCCCGGTCTCGGGATGGGGCACTTCGAGGACAACGAACTGCCCGGGATAGAAGCGGAAGGGGCGTCCCTCCAGATCGAAGACAAGGGTCTTTGTGGTCGGTGTCTCCTCCACAATCTCCACCACGGGGAGATCCATCTCCGAAGGAGCGATCTCAGGAAGCCTTCTCACCTTCACCCTTCAGCTTCCTGTAAGCGGAGATCAGATACCCCAGGAAGGAGTCTTCGGGCTGGGCACCTACAAACTCGAGGAGCCCGTCGTTCACCACGATCTTTGGAACACCGACAACCTGAAAGCGCTCCGCCAGATCGGGGTTCTCTGTGGAGTCGATAACCGTCGCCCTTATGTAATCGCTCGCTATGGCAAAGTTCCAGGCGGTTATGGCGGCGGAGGGACAGTATCCGCAGGCGGTAGTAACGAAAACCTTCAGGTCCAAGGGCAGGTCTATCTCCTTCAGAGCCTCGAGGGTTCTCTGGGACAGGGAGGCTCTTCTCTGGGATACCCTGATGATACCCTGAACCAGGGTGCTGAACTCCAGCCCTGCGGGAAGTCCTATATACCTTATGCCGTAATCCCTGTCCCCCTCTATAACTATGGTCGGGACCCTGTCGACCCCGTATTTCTGCGCCTCCTCCTTCTCCACCAGAGGACTGTAAACCTCATACTTTAGCCTGTCCTCCCCGGCCACTTCCACCAGCTCTCTGAGAAGTATCTCCGCCGTTCGACAGCTCTCGCAGCCTATACTCTGGGAAAAGAGTTTTATGGTTACAGGTTCCCTGTATTCTTTTTCGAACAGATCCCTCAGCTGACTCCTCACATCGAGTCCCAGAAGCATAGCCTTACCTCCTCGACGAAATATTCAAGATATAAATATATTCTAATTTACTTAAAACGCTTCTCAAAACAGGCTCCCTCTTCTGACCTGCTGCAGGAGGTTGTGGGCGAGGCGGGTGGGTTCAGGGATCCTGAACTTCGATGTTCTGAGAACGAGCTCCACCGCACTCTTTAAACTTATACGGTGCCCAACGGAAACAAAAACGGGGGCTGCCCCGTCTCTGGTTCGCACAACGGCACCCAGTATCTCCCCACCGTGGCGGAGGTAGGTGAAGCTCCCCCGTCTTCTGTCGGGTTCCCTGTAGTGTCCAAAAAGCTTTGTCTTGGCAACTCCCACGCTGACCTCTCCCGTCTCCACGCCGAAGTGGGATGCGATCCCGCACCTGCGGGGGTGCGCTACGCCCTGTCCGTCTATGAAGAATATATCGGGCTTAACCTTCGCCTTTTCATACAGCCTTAGGAGAAGGGGCATCTCCCTGAAGGCGAGGAAGGTGGGGATGTAGGGAAAGCTGACCTCATCCTCCACCACAAGGTTGTAAACGGGTCTGAGGGTTTCCAGATCCAGAACGACCAGGCTTGCCCACGCCCTCGTAGGGTTTCTGTCTATCTTCTCGAAGGTCAGGTCCATACCCCCTACGGTCTTCACCTCACCGAAGTCATCCCTCCGGAGAACCCGTCCGGCGCATTCGGTCTGGATTCTCTTCAGCTCCTCGATATCTACTCCGGAAGCTCCACCTTCTCTACCTCTCCCCAGGGCTCGACCTCCTTGAACACCTCAGCTCTGAACCTGTAAATCTTAACATCCTTCTCCCTCCAGCTGCCCCTGCACAGACCGGCTTTCAGGCAGAGCTGATCGAGAAACTCCCCGGCATCCCAGCCGTAGCGGGTAGCCACCTGCGGAAGGAGCAGGCTTCTCCTGTCCCCGATCTCTAACAGGATTCCGTGCACACCCACCCTGATCGACGGGAGGGGATTCTCCCTCAGCTCTTCAGGTTCCGAGAGGACAGAAAGCTCCATCACCACCCTGCCCAGCTCTTCAGCCTTCAGGGGGGGAAACCTCGGATCTCTGAAGGCGGCACTCACCGCGGAGCGGACAACGGCTTCCCACAGGGGAAGATGGGGCAGGGGGAAACCCACACAGCCCCTCAGCTCCTCCTCAGGATGCGTGAGAAGGGTGGTGAACACACCTCTGCGAGCACCGTATTTCCCCTTAAGGAGGGGCTCGGGCTGGATATCCCCACCCTCCAGAGTGTCAGCTATGGCACGTCTGCCAAGGGTTATAAGCTCCTTAGCGGATTCCAAGCTCAGCACGGAGTTTCTCCTCGAGCTCCCTGAACCTCCTCTCCTCCTCACCGCCCCGCTCGTGATCGTAGCCGAGCAGGTGGATAATACCGTGGATGAGAAGGTTCAGAACAACCCTTTCCAGAGGACTACCCGTTTCCTCCGCCCTCCGCCGGGCTGTATCCAGAGAAACGACCACGTCCCCCAGCAGGAGTCTGTCCCCTACCCGGTCCCCCATGGGAAAGGACAGAACGTCGGTGGGT
>DRNB01000301.1 GCA_011375045.1 Aquifex aeolicus | reverse complement strand
CCGCAAAGGTGGTCGGTGAATATACGGAGTGCCCCCACTGCGGATCTGAGGACACGGTTATATACTCCCGGGTCATCGGATACTACAGACCCATCGCCCGCAAAGTCAAAAGGATAGACAGGGAGAACTTCCTCTACGAGGGCGAGGAGAACTACTGGCAGGGAGGTAGAAGGGCTGACTGGGTTACCCGGAAAAAGGCTGAGCTTGTGGATCTGATGGAAGCGGCTCGATGGGACTGAGCTTCGCTTCCTTTCTCTTTTCCTCCAAGGATGTGTCCGGTCGGTGGAGCTGTGTGGTCTTTCTAAAAGGATGTAACTTCAGGTGCAGGCACTGCCACAACTGGCGCCTCGTGGTGGGGGACGAGGGGGAGATCGAGGAGGAGAAGATCCTTTACGAGATCTCCGAAAACCCCTTTGTGGACACCCTCGTCCTCTCGGGGGGTGAGCCCACCGTTTACAGGGCGGAGGAACTCAGGGTGTTTATAGAAAAGGTGAAGGAGGCGAACCCCTCCGTCTGTGTGAGGATAGACACGAACGGCTACCGTCCGGAGGTTGTAGGTGCTCTGAAGGATGTAGTGGACGGCTTCGCCGTGGATCTCAAGGCGCCCCCCTCGCGACCTGAGCTTTACAGCTACACCGCAGGTGTAGAGGTCGATGTGGACAGGATAATCGAAAGCGTGCGCCTGGCGGACGGTATGCCCCTGACCCTCTTCAGGACACCGAGGTACACCTGGCTTTCGGAACAGGACATAGAGGACATAGGGAACTTCACAGCGCGGCTGAAATCACCCTGGACGCTCAACGAGTTTGTGGAGGTTCCCTCCTGTCCCTTCAACGTCTGAGTAGCTTCTGAAAAACGCCCTCCGGCTTCCCTGGGAGCTTCCCCTTCCCTTCAGCTCTGAAACGATAGCCTCTATCACCTCGAGCTTCCTGCTGTAGGTGCAGTAGTCCGGAGCGAGCAGATCGGGCTTTTCCGCCTCCGCTGTGAGCCGGTGAACCACCACGTCCGGAGGTATCAGCTCCAGCATATCCGCCGCGTAGCGGGCGTATTCCTCGAGGGTGAGGGGGGAGAACTCGCCCCTTTCGAACATCCTCCCCAGATCCGTGTTCCTCATAACGTATACGGGGTGTATCTTCACCCCATCGACGGGCAGGGAGGCTATCAGCTTGGCGGTCTCTAAAAAATCCTCCCTGTCCTCTCCGGGCAGACCGATTATGGTGTGAACACAGACCCTGAGGTCGAACCTCTTGGCTCTAAGAACCGCATCCACCAGGTCGGAAACCCCGTGGGCTCTGTTTATCCTCTTCAGCGTTTCGAAGTTGGCTGACTGGAGCCCGAACTCTATCCAGACCTCGAGCCCGAGATCCCTGTAGGAGGAGAGTAACTCCAGCACCTCATCGGGAGCGCAGTCCGGCCTCGTTCCCACGTCTATGCCCACGACCCCATCGAACTCCAGAGCCGCGTCGTAGATCTCCCTCAGGTAATCGAGGTCCCCGTAGGTGTTCGTGTAGGACTGGTAGTAAACAAAAAAGAGCGTTTTCGGACCGTAGCGTTCCCGGACCCTTCTGATCCCGTCGGCTATCTGCTCCCTGAGGGAAACACCCGGCGACAGGTGTGCAGGTCTCGAACCCTTGAAGCAGTAAATACATCCTCCCCTTCCCTTTGTGCCGTCTATGTTGGGGCAGGAGAAGGGGAGGGCTACGGGTATTTTCTGAACCCTCCTGCCAAAGGTTTTCTTCGCATACTCCCTGAAGAAGTAAATCAGTCCGTCTCCCATCGGTAAATAGAATTTATGATAAATTAGCGTGAAATCCATACTGCTGTTCCTCATCAGCTTCAAGCTGCTCTGGAGCGT
>DRNB01000300.1 GCA_011375045.1 Aquifex aeolicus | reverse complement strand
TCCTCGTGGGTGGGTCCCAGACAGTACTCCCTGCCGTTCCTGTCCCTGAGTCTGAACAGCTCGTTTCCGTAGCTCTCCCACCTGCCTGTTTCCTTCCACAGCTCGGCGGGGTTGAGGACCGTCAGGAGAAGCTCCTGAGCTCCGGATCTGTCCATCTCCTCCCTGACTACCTTCTCTATCTTCCTGATAACCCTCCAGCCGGCCGGCAGGATCTCGTATATCCCCGCGGAAACCTGTTTTATGAAACCCGCCTTCAGAAGGAGTCTGTGGGAGGGAGCCTCCGCCTCAGCCGGATCCTCCTTCATGGTGTAGAGAAAGAACCTGCTCCACCTCATAGGGGAATATTGTAAGCCTTCAGGGACACTCTCCTCTGCCGAAGAGCCTTATCTTCTCCCCCAGCTCGAGTCTGAAGGTCTCCCGGGCGTTTCCCATGGGGACGAAGAGCTCCATGAAGCCGAAGCTACCGCACACGAGGTTCAGCTTTCCCCTCTCCCCCGCCTGAAAGTGGGAAACCACCCTTACCCTCTCCTCCCTGAACATCCCGCACCTGAACTCCCCGCAGGGGACGTTGGTTACAGCGTTTCCAAAGCGATCGAAGTAAACTATCTCCCCTGTAACCCTGCCGGGTTCCCTCCTCACCTCCGGGAAGTTAAGTCTGAAGGTGTACTCCACCGCAGGTCCCAGATCCTCTAAAGCCATACCCCTGCTGAGATGAGCCGCCGCCGGCGCAAACACGTCCCTGCCGTGAAAGGTGTTGTTTATCCGGGGAAGCATGACGTTTCTGTTCTCTATAACAACCGCCTGCGGCGGTTCCTGAGCCTCCTTCACCACGAGGTCCATTATGCCGTTGTCGGGTCCCACGAAGAGGTAGTCCCCGCATCTGAGGGCGAGGGGTCTTCGCTCCGAACCCACGCCCGGATCCACGACCGCCACGAAGATCGTTCCGGGGGGAAAGTATCTGTAATGAGCCTTGAGGATCAGGGCGCCTTCGAGGATGTTGAAGGGCTGAACCTCGTGGGACACGTCAACGATGGTAACCGCGGGGTTTATGGAGAGGATCACCCCCTTCATGGCGGCTACGAAACCGTCCGCGGTTCCGAAGTCGGTTAAAATAGCTACAACCATTACTTTTAGGATATCAGCTGTGGCGGAGATGTCCAGTCTGAACTGGGTTTTGAGCGTGTTCAGGTTCACGTGGAGGGCTGTTGCTTCGAATCCGAGTCTTCACGTTCTCTTTCTGCTTTACTCCCTCGCTCTTCTTCTGCTTTCCGCCTTTCCGGTGGTGGGTTTCTTCTTCAGTATCCTGTGGCAGATCAGCCTGTTTTCTGTGGGGACATACCTCAGCAGAAGGATCGTCGAGAGCGAGGGGAGCGAGTCCGCCTTCGAGGAAAGAATAAAGGGAACGAGCTTCGGGGAGTATCTGTTCAGTCATCCGGACACAGCTCTCGGGGCTTTTGTGGGAACCTTTCTCCTCACCTTCATCTTCCAGATGGTGGTGCTCATGGTGGGGATAGCTACCTTCGGCAGGGAGTTTGTGGACTTCATCCTCTCCAAGGGTCCTCCGCCGGATCTGGGGGGGGAAATGGACGTGGGTCTTCTGATAGGCGTCCTGCTTCTTCTGGTGGTCTTTCTGGTGGTGCTGTGGGTGGCTCCCCTTGTTTACGGATACGTGTTCCAGCAGGAAGGCTTCACCGCCGCCATGGCGGCGGTCTTTAAGGTCTTCAACTACGACTTCTTTAAATCGAGTCTGAGGATAAGTTACCTGATCATGTACTCCCTCTTCACGGTGGCGAGTCTCCTTCTGGGCGGTATCGGAGCCTTGCTGACGGGGCATCCTGTAACGGTTCCCCTGGGACTCGCCTTGCTGTACGGGGTGGTTCTGCTCTACTTTAGCTTCGCCACGCACGCCTATCTTCTTTGTAAACCGGCGTAACTGTGCTAAAATTCTCAGAAGGAGGTGATTTAGTTGGCGGTAGTTGTGGTTCAGGGCAACGAGCCTCCTGAGAAGATTCTCAAGAGGTTCAAGCGTCTCGTGGATCAGGAGCAGATACTCACAGAGGTGAAGCGAAGGGAGTATTACGAGAAACCCAGCGAGCGCAAGAAGAAGCGTGAGCGGGCGAGGAGAAAAAGGATCCTGAAGGCTCTTAAGAAACAGCAGCAGCTTATGTGATGTTCGTTTCCCTTGAGAAAATCCTAAGCGACGATAGTATTAACTGGTGGATAAAGCTAAGTATAGAATATGCTAATACACGCTCATATTTGGATGATCTTTTTAGTATATATCAAACCATACCTGAAAGCATAAGAGAAATAAATGAGGAACTTTGGAATCGTGTAGAAGACTATTTCAACAAAAAAGATGACAAAAACTTGGTAAAGGTGCTTCTTAAATTTGATAAGTTTCCTATAAAAGATCCTTATATAGCTTATTTCAGACATGATCCTACTGCCTTTGACCGTAACCCAAGAACAATTAGAAGGATAGCAAGCATGATTTATGAGCTTGGATTGGACGAGCTTTATAAGAGATGTAGTGAACCGAAAGAAACAAATAGACAAATAGGACCTATGTTCAAAAACTGGTTGCGAAAGGGAACTCTCGGGCTTCCCGTAATGGGTTTAAGTGAATTTATACGTGATAATAAAGATGGGTTATTGCTTGCCAGTGATGAAAAGATGAAACAGTTTGCGGAAAATGAACTTGGGTATAACAGAAATAAAGGTTTGGACCTTGTTGCACGAATTAAGGGTAAATATATAATAGGAGAAGCAAAATTCCTTACTGATTTTGGAGGGCATCAAAATGCACAGTTCACGGACGCTTTGTCTATTTTCCAAATTGATACAAAATCTGATGTTATAAAGATAGCTATCCTTGATGGAGTCTTATATATACCACGAAAGACGAAGATGTTTAAGGCTATAACCCAAGAAAGATTCAAGAGTGAAAATATATTGAGTGCTTTGATTCTGAGAGAATTTCTATTTGCGATATAGATTTATGTGTTATGGGTAGATGTCATGCATATAGCGGAACTTTTTTATGAAGACAAAAAAACAAAGGAGGAAATATACAAAAATATAAAACCTGTTAGCTTTGATAAGGAAATAAGTTTTGGAGACAATCTTCTTATATTTGGAGAATGTAGAAGGGTTTTAAAAACCTTACTTCCAGTTTTTAAAGGGAAAATAGATCTTATTTACGTGGATCCTCCTTTCTCGACAAAAAACGTATTTAAAATTTCCCCTTGTGGAAGAGCAAATTCTATAAGTAGGAGTAAACAAGGACAAGTAGCTTATTCAGACACACTATCAGGTGGTAAATACCTTGAGTTTATAAGAGAGACGCTGTATCTCTTATATGATCTTTTATCTGACAAAGGATCGATATATTTGCATATAGATTACAAGGTAGGTCATTACGTAAAAATAATCATGGATGAGATATTCGGTATCGAAAACTTTAGGGGGGATATATCTCGTATAAAATGTAATCCCAAAAACTTTAAAAGAAAAGGCTATGGAAATATAAAGGATATGATACTTTTTTATACAAAAGGTGAAAACTTTATATGGAACGAGCCTTATATACCCTATACAGAAGAAGATATTAGGGAGCTTTTTCCAAAAATAGATTCCCAAGGAAGAAGATACACAACAATACCACTACATGCACCTGGAGAAACCAAGAAGGGCAGCACATCTAAGCCATTCAAAGGTCTTTTACCTCCACCCGGCAGACATTGGAGAACTGATGTGAGAATTTTAGAAGAGTGGGACAAACAGGGACTTATAGAGTGGTCTAAGAACGGAATACCACGAAAAAAGATATATCCAGAAGATAGACCAGGCAAACGAGCACAGGATATATGGGAATTTAAAGATCCTCAGTATCCCTCATATCCCACGGAGAAAAACTTAGATCTGCTGAAGTTCATAGTTAGAACGTCCTCAGCTTCTGGAAGCTATGTGCTTGACTGCTTTTGTGGATCAGGGACAACTCTTTTAGCTTCATCTTTACTGGGCAGGAAGTGGATAGGTATAGACAACTCCGAGAAAGCTATAGAAGTAGCCACAAACAGGTTGGTAGGTTATAAGTATAAGCTTATAAAAGTCTGTGAATCTTAACAAAGGATTTCACAATTTTTGAAGAATTCTTTTCCAAACGGCTTATGGATATGTCATTATAATCTCTCTCGTTTCACCCCCGTTAACCTTTACTCGTTGCATAAGATAACCGCCTTGAGATGGAATATAGCCTCCCACACTCCACATTACGTTCGCTATTATGTAATACTCACCGTTGGGAAGATTCGTAAACTTGAAATGACCAGAAGCATCACATTTAGCTTTTTTCATGTATTTATAATAAAGCGGCGGATCAGGTTTAAAAACTATGCGTTTCCCACTAAACAGTGGTATATAACCCGCATTTGTATTTCCATAAAGCACTTGTATGCGTTTTGTACTATAACGAGATACAGGAATAAGAATAACGTCAAGTCCTGCACAAGTTCTAACTTCCCCACCTATAGTGCGCAGAAAAGCTTCACCTGAAATTGTATTGTTCCCACCTTGGAAAATCCAGGACACCTCGTTAGGATCAAAATTCTCTTTGAGATCAACTACCTTCGCCTTTGGTGCACAAGATACTATGAAACTTATCAAACTTATTATCACACCCTTTACTATGATTGTTCTTAATTCCATGACTTTAAAGGATGTCAAGATAGAGAGGTGAACAAAGGCAGAAGTGTGAAAGCTACACCACAAGGCTTCTACACTTGACAAAACCCTTAAAATGGGTTAATCCTTCTAAAACGTCTTTCGGGCACTGCTTGGGAGGTAAAGGATGGCAAAGGGAACGGTCGCTTGGAAGATCCTGAGGGAACACCTCGTCGCCGGGAGGATGGAGCCGGGTGAGGAGATAGCGATAAGGATAGACCAGACGCTCACTCAGGATGCAACCGGCACGATGGCTTATCTGGAGCTGGAGGCAATGGGTATAGACAGGATCAGAACGGAGCTTTCCGTAAGCTACATAGACCACAACATGCTCCAGACGGACTTCCGCAATCCCGATGATCACAAGTACCTCATGAGCGTCGCCAAGAGATACGGCATCTGGCTTTCCAAGCCCGGAAACGGGATATGCCATCAGGTTCACGTGGAGAGGTTCGCCGTTCCGGGGAAAACCCTTCTGGGATCCGATTCCCACACACCCACGAGCGGCGGTGTGGGCATGCTGGCTATAGGGGCGGGCGGTCTGGACGTCGCTGCTGCCATGGCGGGGGAACCCTTTTATCTGAAGATGCCGAAGATAGTGGGGGTGCACCTCAGGGGCAGGCTCCCCGACTGGGTAACCGCCAAGGACGTTATCCTCGAGCTGCTCAGGAGGCTGACCGTCAAGGGAGGCGTGGGGAAGATATTCGAGTACTTCGGCGAGGGGGTGAAGGAGCTTTCCGTTCCCGAGAGGGCAACGATCACCAACATGGGTGCGGAGCTGGGAGCCACGACCTCCCTCTTTCCCTCGGACGAGGTAACGAGAGCTTATCTGCGGGCACAGGGCAGGGAGGAGGACTGGGTGGAGCTTCTGCCGGATCCCGACGCTCAGTACGATGAGATCATCGAACTGGACCTGTCGGAGCTGGAACCCCTTATAGCCTGTCCCCACTCCCCCGACAACGTGGTTCCGGTGCGGGAGGTGGAGGGTGTAAAGGTGGATCAGGTGGTGATTGGATCCTGCACAAACTCCTCCTTTGTGGATCTCAGAAGGAGTGCAAAGCTCCTCGAGGGGAGGAGGATTCACCCCGATGTGATCTTCGCCGTGGCTCCGGGATCCAAGCAGGTTCTGGAGCTGATCACAGCGGACAGCTCCCTCCTGAGCTTCCTCAAGGCGGGGGCGAGGATCCTCGAAAGCGCCTGTGGTCCCTGCATAGGGATGGGCTACGCCCCCCCCAGCGGTGGGGTAACGGTCAGGAGCTTCAACAGAAACTTCGAGGGAAGGTCCGGAACTCCGGACGCGAAGGTTTACCTTGCCTCACCGGAAACCTGCACGGCGAGCGCCGTGGCGGGGGAG
>DRNB01000299.1 GCA_011375045.1 Aquifex aeolicus | reverse complement strand
CTCCTGTCGAGGTGGATCTCCATGTTACCTGTTCCCTTGAACTCCTCGTAGATCACGTCGTCCATGCGGGAGCCTGTCTCTATCAGGGCGGTCGCTATGATGGTGAGCGAACCACCCTCCTCTATGTTCCGGGCTGCGCCGAAGAACTTCTTGGGTCTCTGGAGAGCCGTTGCCTCTATACCTCCGGAGAGAACCCTTCCGGTGGGAGGGGTTACCGCGTTGGAGGCTCTGGCAAACCTGGTCATGGAGTCCAGAAGGATGACCACGTCGTTCTTGAGCTCCACAAGCCTCTTGGCTTTCTCTATGACAAGCTCCGCAACCTGCATGTGCCTCTCGGGAGGCTCGTCGAAGGTGGATGCCACGACCTCCGCTCCGTCCCCCACTATCCTCCTCATCTCCGTAACCTCTTCGGGTCTCTCGTCTATCAGGAGGATGATGAGGTGAACCTCCGGATGGTTCTCTATGAGAGCCCGGGAGATCTTCTGGAGGAGGACGGTTTTCCCCGCCTTCGGAGGGGCGACGATCATACCCCTCTGACCCTTACCTATGGGCGCCACGAGGCTTATGACCCGGGTGGACAGCTCCTTGGGGTTGAACTCCAGGTTGAACTTCTCGGTGGGGTGGAAGGGGGTGAGCCGGTCGAAAACGGGCCTGTTCCTCAGGACTTCGGGGTCGGCGGAGAGACCGTTCACAGCCTCCATCTTTATGAGCGCCTTGTACTTCTCGTTCTCCTTGGGGAGTCTTGCGAAACCCACGATGGTGTCTCCGGTCCTCAGACCGAACTTCTTGATCTGGGAGGGGGCGACGTAAACGTCCTCCCAGCTGGGCATGTAGTTGTTCTGGGCGCTTCTCATAAAACCGTAGCCTTCGGGGAGCACTTCGAGCACCCCCTTTACAAAGACCAGACCCCCGTCCTTTGCCTGAGCACCCAGAATCCGCTCTATAAGCTCCTCCTTCTTGAGACCCGTGGTTCTGGTCAGTCCCAGCTCCTTACCGAGCTTCTGAAGCTCCTGAAGGGTCATCTTCTTGAGCTCTTCGAGGGTGTAGATCTTTTTCTCCTGCAGCTCCTGCATCTCTTCCTCCTGTTCACTTTCCTATGCAGAATCTCGCAAAGATGCTTCCAAGGATGTCTTCAGCGGTAACCTCACCTACGATCTCCCCGAGGCAATCAGCCGCCTCTCTTACATCCAGCATGGCTATCTCGGGACTCAGATTTTCCCCCCTGTATCTATCTTTAAACTCCTCAAGTATCTTCTCGGATCGCCTGAGCAGTTCCTCATGTCTGACGGACACGTATATGTTTAATCCTTCTTCGATCAGCACCCCTGCTTTTTTTAGAATTTCTTCTTCGAGATCCTTCAGTCCGTATCCCGTGAGAGCACTCACCTTTATTATAGAATCTCCCTCAAAAATTTCAAGAGGTATCCTGACGCCGAGATCTACCTTGTTGACCACCACTATGTGCTCCTTATCCCTGACCTCCCTGTATATCTCCAGATCCTCCTCCCTGAGGGGCTCCGAGCCATCGAGGACGAGGAGGACGACGTCCGCGGTTTCGATCCTCTTCCTGCTACGCTCCACGCCGATTTTCTCCACGGGATCCTCGGACTTCCTTATACCCGCAGTATCGGTGAGCAGGACGGGCACACCCCGGAGGTTCAGACTCCCCTCTATGTAATCCCTTGTGGTTCCCTCCACCTCCGTAACTATGGATCTCTCCTCCCTCAGGAGGGCGTTGAAGAGGGAGGACTTCCCCACGTTGGGTCTGCCAACGATGGCGAGGCGAACACCCTCCCTGATGAACTTACCTGTTCGGGCGGTCCTCAGAAGGTCCCTGATCCCCCTCAGGACCCTCTCGGTTCTCTCGAGAACCTCCTCCTTCGTTATCGTGGGTATGTCCTCCTCCGAGAACTCTATATCCGCTTCGAGGTAGGCGCACAGCCCCACCAGATCCTCCCGGAGAGCTTTCACCTTTGCACTGAGCTCTCCCCTGAGCTGTCTCAGGGCTACCCGGCGCGCCAGCTCCGTTTTGGCGCTTATCAGCTCCGCCACCGCTTCAGCCTGAGCGAGGTCGAGCTTGCCGTTGAGAAAGGCTCTCTTTGTGAACTCTCCGGGCTCCGCGAGACGGCACCCGGCGGAGAGGAAGAGCTCGACGACCCTCTTCAGGATAAAGGGGTTGCCGTGGAGGGAGATCTCCACCATGTCCTCCCCTGTGTAGCTACGGGGTGCTCTGTAGTAGATCAGGATAGCCTCGTCTATAACCTCTCCCTTCTCGTCCACCACCTCCCCGTAGTGGGCGAAGCGGGGTTTTACCTGTGAACTTCCCCTGAAGAACCTCCTCGCTATGTCCAGAACACCCCTTCCCGAAAGCCGAACGATCCCCACAGCGCTTTCACCAAAAGGGGTGGCAATAGCTACGATGGGTTCTTTCATGGCGGAGGTGTATTCTAAAATATAATATAAGCCTCTCCGAGGGGGTATGGCGGAACTGGCAGACGCAGCGGACTTAAAATCCGCGG
>DRNB01000298.1 GCA_011375045.1 Aquifex aeolicus | reverse complement strand
CGGAGGGGGTGGATCTGGTGCTGGACCACGTGGGTAGGGCTACCTTCCCCAAAAGCGCCCGGTGCCTCAGGAAGGGTGGCAGGCTCCTCTTTCTTGGGACCACAACCGGAGGCGATGTGGAGCTGGATCTGAGATCTCTCTTTGTGCGGGAGATAGAGCTCCTGGGGGTCTATATGGGAAGGAGGGGCGATCTCTTCCGCATAACGGAGCTTTTCAGGGAGGGGAAGCTCAGGCCAGTTATAGACAGGGTCTTTGCTCTCGAAGAGGCTGCTCAGGCACACCGCTATCTGGAGGAGTCCCGGCACTTCGGGAAGATAGTCCTGAGGGTCGGTTAAGATCGAAGCCACCGTGAGGTTCACAGATTTCCGCAGGGAGCTCCGCAGGCTGAGGAAGTTTGCAGAGGGCTGGAGGGGGGTGATCTACAGGGGGGAGTGGAAGGGGGAAGAGGTAGCCGTGAAGGTGGCAAAAGGACCCGAGGTGGCGGAGGCTTTAAGGAAGGAGGGGGAGATTCTGGAGAAGCTCAGGGGTGTGGAGGGTTTCCCCCAGTTGCTCCTGAGGGGAGAGGATTTTGTGGCTTACCGCTTCATAGAGGGAACCCCTCTGGGCAGGCTCTCACCGTCCGGTGAGGAGGAGAAGAGGATTCTCAGAAGGGTAGCCGAGCTTGCCTACCTCCTCGACAGCATGGGTATAAGGAGGGATGAGTTTCAGAGGCTCGATAAGAACGTCCTGATAGGAGCCGACGGCAGGGTTTACGTCCTCGATTTCGAGAGGGGATCCTTCTCCGACAGACCCTCGAACCTTCCCCAGCTTCTTCAGCTCCTGAGAAGGAAGGGTTACGTCTCCCCCGAGGAAGCTGTTTCCTTAGGAAGGAGATACGTCCGGGGCGAGCGGGAAGCTGTCTTCAGGGAGGTGCTCTCCAAGTTAAAATAGGAAAATGGAGCTTCTGAGAAACGTCGATCTTGCACCCTTTACATCCATAAGGATCGGGGGGAAAGCCTCCTTCTTCGCCTCCGTGAGAGATCCGGAAGCTCTGAGGGATCTGATCTTCTTTGCCCGGGAGAAAGACCTTCCCCTCTTTGTGCTCGGCGGGGGATCGAACACCGTATTCGGGGACGTGGAGGGGCTGGTGCTGAACCTCCGACCCATGAAGCGCCTGAAGGTGGTCGAAGCGAAGGGGGGGCTCAGGATAGAGGCTGGCGCCGGAGTTCCCCTGAGGGAGATAGTTTCCCTCGCGCTCCGGGAGAAGCTGAAGGGCTTTTACAGACTCTCCGGCTTTCCCGCCACGATGGGTGGGGCTGTAACCATGAACGCCGGCGCCTTTGGTGTAGAGGTGGCTGACTTTCTGGAAACCGTTACCTTTATGGACTGGGAGGGTAAAATCCACAGGGTGGGCAGGGAGGAGCTCGATTTCGGCTACAGACGTTCCCCCTTCCCAGGATCGGGGGTTGTTCTCTCCTGCGAGCTCTTTCTGGAAAGGGGCGACACCGAAGCGCAGGCTGTGTTTGAGGATCTGAGAAGGAAAAGAAACAGCACCCAGCCCTTAAGGCTACCCACGAGCGGATCCACCTTCAAAAACCCACCCGGCGCCTACGCGGGGAAGCTTCTGGAGGAGGTCGGCATGAAGGGTTACCGGATCGGAGGAGTGGCTTTCTCGGAGGTGCACGCCAACTTCCTCGTCAACTGCGGAGGGGGGAGCTTGGGGGAGGTTCTCAGGATCGTGGAGGAGGCAAAGAGACGTGTGAGGGAGGAGTTCGGCATCGAACTCGAGGAGGAGGTAAGACTCGTTGAGGGTCGTTGTTCTGATGGGTGGAAGGTCCTCTGAGAGGGAAATTTCCCTCAGGACGGGCAGGGCGGTGGCTGACGCTCTCAGGCGGATGGGACACGAGGTTGTGGAGATGGACCTCACACCGGATCTGGCGTGCAGACTTCTGGAGGTAAAACCCGACAGGGTGTTCATAGCCCTGCACGGTCCCTACGGGGAGGACGGCAGGGTTCAGG
>DRNB01000297.1 GCA_011375045.1 Aquifex aeolicus | reverse complement strand
GCTTCTTTCGGAGGTTAGCCTTCCAGGGCTGTCTGCCGTTTATCACACCCGCGATGAGACCCTTGTCCGCGGGGAAGCCGTGTTTCCTGAGATTCTCGAGGTTTTCCCTGTTGGACACCAAGTCCAGATGAAGGGACTGAACGGGAAGGGAGATAAACCTCTCGTAGTTCGATACGCTGTCGTAGTATGTAAAGAGGGCAAGGCTCACCCCCGTCCGGGAAAGCTCCCTGTAAGCCTCCTCGACCAGATCCCAGTGCCAGTCCTCCGTATCGAGAACGAGGGCGGGCTCCTCGAAGTGAACCCTCTGACAGCCGGCGTTCCTGAGGCTCAGGAGGACCTCCCTGTAAACGGGAACGAGGTTTGCGAGCAGTCTCTCGAAGAGATCCCTGTCCTCTATCCTTCCGATCTCGTAGAGGGGAAGCGCTCCCTCCTTCTTCCGCAGCGCCTTGGAGAGTCTGAGGAAGGTGAAGGGACCTATGAGGTGGGGGACGGTTTCCACGCCTCCTTCCCTGAAGAAGCTGTATTCGTTGAGGGGCTTGTTTATGAAGAGCCGGAAGTCTTCACCCTCTATCTCGGGGACGAGGTAGTGGTAGTTGGTGTTGAACCACTTGGTCATTTCGAGGGCGTGCTTTCCCCGTGCCATCTCGAAGTAGGTCTCCATCCCCCTGAAGTTCCGGAACCTTTCGGGGATCGCACCCACCATGAGGGCGGTGTCGAGCATGAAGTCGTAGTAGGAGAGCTCGTTGGAGGGAATCAGATCCACCTTCTCCCTGTAAAGCTGGGTTCTCCAGAGGGTCAGCGCCTTGAAGCCGGCGTGAAGCTCCTCCTCGCTTATCTTCCCCTTCCAGAAGTCTTCCAAAAGTCTCTTGAACTCCCTCTTCTCTCCCAGTTTGGGAAAACCAAAAGCGATAGCTTTCATAGCCTCTCCTCCGGATAACTCAGAGTGAGCGGGTTCACACACCCATGTCCCTTGCCTGCTCGTCGGTCAGGACCCTTTCCTGATCCCTTGCCTTCTCCGCCTTCGATTCGCACCTGTCGAGAAGCTCCTTGAGTCTGACGGGAGCCTCCGTGAGGGGAAGGGTGGAGTCGTAGATCTCACCCTTGACACCGCACTCCTTGAAGGCTTCGTAGAGCATCCTCAGTCCCTTCTCCGCCTCGGGTCCGTTCCTTCTGACCACCCAGATCCAGTTGGGGTCGAGCTTCCCTTCCTTCTTGAGGTCCCTGATGGCGTTGGCGACACCCTCACCGAGGGTAACGTCTATCCTCGTGTTGTTGGCTGTTCCCCCGCAGACAAGAACGCCTCTGATGCCGGGTTTGGAGAGGATTATCCGCGTTATCCTGTACATCTTCTCGGCGGGGGGGTTCCCTCCGATGTCGGTGAAGTTGGCGGGCTTGAGTCCTATGGCGTAGGTTGTTTCTATGGTAACCGTCGAACCTCCTCCACCGAAGGTCATCATGGCTATGTCCCCGTCCATCTCCACGTAGGAGCCGGCTTTACCCCTGTGGTCGTCCTTGTCTATCTCGGAGGCGGCGATCTCCCTCTCCGTGGGCGGTCTCTTCAGGGCTGTCCTCACGCCGTAGATCTTGGAGGGGGGAACCGAGGCGTCGTCGTCTATCTTCACCACCGCGTCCAGAGCTCTGACCCTTACCCTTCCCCCCACGTCCACCAGAGCGAGGGGGTTTACTTCGAGAAGCCTCGCCTCCGCATTCCAGAAGGCGTTGAACATGTTGGCGATGACCTCGGAAAGCTCCCTCAGGGCGGATATGAACTCGTGGGGGAAACCCAGATCGAGGAGGTAGTTCCTGACCATGTGGGGGTAGAGACCCTTGAGGGGGTCTATGGGGTATATACCTATCTTCTCCGG
>DRNB01000296.1 GCA_011375045.1 Aquifex aeolicus | reverse complement strand
AGGCTTCATATAGTTCCACCCAGAGTTAGAGCCTCCCGGGTTGAAAGGAGGGAAAGGTTACTGTAAAATTTTGTCTCCGACAGAGGGGCCGTAGCTCAGTTGGGAGAGCGCCGATATGGCATGTCGGAGGTCACGGGTTCGAGTCCCGTCGGCTCCATTAGGAGCTGTTGTCAGAGCCGGTAGCTCAGCTGGTAGAGCAACGGCCTTTTAAGCCGTGGGTCCCGGGTTCGATCCCCGGCCGGCTCACTTTAACCTCCCGTGGTTTAAAATCCTTATCCTATGAAGAACGATCACGTGTTCGTAGCGCTCCTCCACTACCCCGCCATGGATCGGGAGGGAAAGATCATAGTTACCTCCTTCACCACCATGGATCTTCACGACATAGCGAGACCTGCCAGAGCCTATGAGGTGGGTGGATTTTACATAGTTCAGCCCGTCGACGGGCAGAGGATAGTGATCCAGAGGCAGATATCCTACTGGCTATCGGAGGAGGGGAGGAGAGCCAACCCCACCAGATACGAAATAGTCCGGCTGGTGAGGTTAAAATATACGCTGGACGAGGTGGTGGAGGAGCTTAAACGCGAGAGGGGAAGAAGACCTGTTCTGGTGGGAACCGACGCCCGGAAGTATCCGAACAGCGTGAGCTATGCGGAGCTGAGGGACAGAATCGAACGCAGGGAGGAGGATTTCCTCCTCCTCTTTGGCACCGGCTACGGCATACCTCCTGATATGATGAGAACCTTCGATCTCATACTCGAACCCGTATATGGAGCGGCGGACTGGAACCACCTCTCCGTCAGGAACGCGGCAGCCATAATTCTGGACAGGCTCCTGAGCAGAAACAGGTGTTAGGGGATGGTTTACCACCTCGCTCTTTTGCTCAGGGACTACCTGTTCGTCTTCAACGTATTCAAATACATAACCTTCAGGTCCTTCACCGCCATCCTGATAGCCTTTTTCCTCACCCTTATGCTCTCACCGACCTTTATGGAGAGGATCTCCCGGCTTCAGCGCTTTTTAGGGGGTTACGTCAGGGAGTTCACCCCCGAACATCACGAGAGCAAAAGATACACGCCGACCATGGGAGGCGTCGTTATAGTTACGGTCATACTGGTTACAACTCTTCTCCTTATGCGTCTCGACGTTAGATACACCGCGGTTCTTGTGTTCTCCACCCTCTCCTTCGCCCTCATCGGTCTTATAGACGATGTGCTCAAGCTGAGAAACAAAAAGGGGCTTTCCATAAAGGTGAAGCTTCTTCTTCAAACAGCCTGCGCCACGGTTACGGCGCTCCTCATCTTTTACTGGATAGGTCTCGAAACAGCCCTCTACTTCCCCTTCTTCAAGGAGCTGAAGCTGGAGCTGGGAGCGCTTTACGTGCCCTTCGCCGTTTTCGTTATAGTGGGGACAGCGAACGCGGTGAATCTGACCGACGGACTGGACGGGCTCGCCATAGGACCTTCCATGACCACGGCGACCGCCTTCGGGGTTATAGCCTACGTGGTGGGACACGTGAAGATCTCGGAGTATTTAGGAATTCCCTACGTTCCCTACGCGGGGGAGATAACCGTCTTCTGCTTCGCCATAATAGGAGCTGGTCTCGGATTCCTGTGGTTCAACGCCTTCCCCGCTCAGATGTTTATGGGGGACGTGGGCGCTCTGGGTCTGGGCTCCGCTCTCGCCACGGCGGCGATCCTGACCAAATCCGAGTTCCTCTTAGCGGTTGCGGGGGGCGTCTTCGTGTTTGAGACGGTTACCGTAATACTTCAGATCGTTTACTACAGGTGGACGGGGGGTAAACGTCTCTTCAAACGGGCGCCCTTTCACCATCACTTAGAGCTCTCGGGTCTGCCGGAACCCAAGATCGTGGTTCGGATGTGGATAATCTCGGTTCTCCTCGCCATTGTATCCGTTGCCATGCTCAAGCTCAGATGACGCGTCTGAAGATGCTCCAGAGCATATCGAAGATCACGTGAACCACATCAGCCGCCACGATGCCGGCAACCACGTAGAGACTCGCTCCGCTCGTGAAAAAGCTGTGCAGGAGCTCGAAGGGGTTAAAGCTCGAAAGCACGTATCCCAGACCTCTGTCCAGGGTCGCAACCACACCCAGCAGCGTAAAGTAGAGGAAGACCAGGGCACAGATCAGATAGATCAGCCGGAGGAAGCTGCCTATAAGGGGCAGGTGTGAGATTCCCCTGTGGCGGGAGAGGGTCTGATAGGGCGTCCATATGCACTTCAGAACGCTCCATCTCTTCGAAGGTCGTGAGCCGGGCAGATCTATATCCGGAGAGAGAAAAAAGGTTCCGAAGACGTAGCCTGCCGCAAAGGGAAGGTAAAACTCCTTGGGTATGAGGTAGAGGAAGAGGGGAAGGGCTGTGAGGTTAACAAGGTCGTGGGTTTTAGCGAGCGCCATCCCTGTCCTCTACGTCGATCAGGCTTAGCCTGCCTCCGCTCACCGTGTAAACGACCCTGGCTCTCAACCCGCTTTTGAGACGTTCGATAACGTCCCTTTCCCAGCACACCATCTCCACGTTCCCTACCCGGACGCGCCCCCTTCCGAACCTCAGCTCTGTGAGCTGGAGGTTCTCCTCCGGAGACAGAAAGGTGGGCGGTGGGTTCCCCTCCCCGTAGGGCTCGAGTCTGTCGATCTGACTGAGGATCTGGGGACTGAGGGCTGTTGGCGGGAACTCCATATCCACGTAAAGGGGGGGCGGTT
>DRNB01000295.1 GCA_011375045.1 Aquifex aeolicus | reverse complement strand
GCTAAGGGGGTTCCCTTTACCACATGAAGGGGATGAATCTTTACCCCGTCGATGGGCAGGGAGGCTATCAGCTTGGCGGTCTCTAAAAAATCCTCCCTGTCCTCCCCGGGCAGACCGATTATGGTGTGGACGCAGACCTTTAAAGGTCTGCTCTTTGCCCTCAGAACCGCATCTATGAAGTCAGAGACTCCGTGCGCCCTGTTTACGCGTCTGAGGGTTTCGAAGTTCGCCGACTGAAGTCCAAGCTCCACCCACACCTCAAGACCCTTCTCCACGTATGAGGCGAGCAGATCGAGAACCTCCTCCGGAAGACAGTCCGGTCTCGTCCCCACGTCTATGCCCACGACCCCTTCGAACTCCAGAGCCGTATCGTAAACCCTCCTCAGCGTTTCGAGATCCGCGTAGGTGTTCGTGTAGGACTGATAGTAAACGAAAAAGAGGATGTCCCTCCCGTACCTCCTCCTCGCCCTCTCGATACCCTCCTCTATCTGCACCCTCAGGGGTCTGGAGGGGTCGAGGAGCGTGGGTCTGGAACCCTCGTAACAAAAGGTGCATCCACCCCTCGCCTTACTCCCGTCCCTGTTCGGACAGGTAAAGGGAAGGGAGACCGTTATCTTCTGAACACGCCTTCCGTAGCGTTCGAGGAGGTAATCCCTGAGGGAAAAATAGGGTAGTCTGTGCCTCATCCTACGTTCTCGCTCCCTCTCTCTGAAGCTTTCGGTATTTTTCGAGGGCGAGTCTCTTTCTCCAGCCGGAAAGCCTGTCCAGGAAGGTTATCCCCTTCAGGTGATCGAACTCGTGCTGAAAGACCACCGCCGGAAAACCCTCCAGGGTCTTCTCGAAGTCCTCTCCTCTTTCGTCCAGCGCTCTGACTCTGACCCTCTCGAAGCGCTCCACCTCTACGGTGAGACCGGGAAAGGAAAGACACCCCTCCCTGAACCTTACCCTGCCCTCCGCCTCCAGGACTTCCGGGTTTATGAGAACGAGCTTCACGTTCGGAGCGTCCTCCTTGGGCGTGGTATCGATAACCATGATGCTCAGGGACAGACCTATCTGATTGGCGGCGAGTCCAACACCCTCCGCGTGATACATGGTGTCGAACATGTCCTTTACTATGCGCTTTACGTTTTCGTCGATCTCCACCACCCGTTCGGTGGGTCTGGTCAGAACCTCCGCAGGAAAAGTAACTATCCTCCGCACCATCAGGAATAATATTATTCTCTGTAAGAGAACAGGTGATGATAAAAGTCGCCACGTACAACGTCAACTCCATAAGGGCGAGGAGGGAGCTTCTCTTCAGGTGGTTGGAGAGGGAGCCCGTCGATGTCCTCTGTCTTCAGGAGCTCAAGCAGGAGGAGGAAAACTTCCCCTACGGGGACTTCGAAGCCCTCGGCTACCGGTGTGCGGTCTTCTCCCAGAAAGCTTACAACGGCGTGTGTATATGTTCGAAGCTTCCCCTGGAGGAAGTCAGAAAAGGTTTTGGGGACGAGTTCTTCGATCGTCAGAGACGCCTCATCTCAGCCCGCACAGGGGACCTCTGGTTTATAAACGTTTACGCTCCCCACGGAGATCTGAGGGGAACAGAGAAGTTCCGTTACAAGCTCGCTTTCTACGAAAGGTTGCTCTCCTACCTCAAAGAAAACCACTCCCCCCGGGAGCGGATCTGCATGCTGGGAGACTTCAACGTTGCCTTAGAGGACAGGGACGTTTTCGATCCCGAGCTTCTGAGGGATACCATAGGAACCATGAAGGAGGAGAGGGAAGCGTTCCGACGCATACTCGACTGGGGTTTCAGGGACGCCTTCAGATACCTGTATCCCGACAGGATCCAGTTTACCTGGTGGGACTACATCGGGGGTATGATATGGAAGAACAAGGGCATGAGGATAGACTACATTCTCGTTACGGAGCCCCTGAAGGATAAGGTGAGGGACGTTTATGTGGATCTGTGGCCCCGCAGAAGGCGGAGTCCCAAGCCTTCTGATCATGCTCCCCTTGTAGGGGTGTTCGAGCTGTGAAGGAGGTCTTTCTGGCGCTCCTCTCTGCCCTGGTCTGGGGAACGGCTCCCCTGATATTCAAGCTGGGGTTAAGGGGTGAGGTCCCTCCCCTCGTTGGGATATTCTTTCACAACCTGGCCGCCGTTCTGTGCGCCTCTGTGTCCCTGCTGATGCTCAGGGAGAGCCTTCAGTATCCTGTTCGGGATATAGCTCTGATATCCTTTGGGGGTTTTGTGTCGGGGTTCCTTGGTCTGCTCCTCTACTACAAAGCCCTGAAGGTGGGTGAGGTTTCGGTGGTTGCCCCCATCGCCGCCAGCTCCCCCCTGTGGGCGAGCCTCTTTGCCTTCCTCCTCTTAGGGGAGAACTTCTCCCTGAGCAAGCTGGTGGGGACGATCCTTATAGTCTCGGGCGTTGTAATCCTCAGCCTTTCGAAGCAGTAGCTTACAGAAGCTCTATCTTGTATTCTATGGGAGCTATCTGATTGATCATGTAGGCTATCGAGCAGGTTCCGGGATCGTAGATCGTTTTGTCGAGGGCTTTCCTGACCTCCTCCTCCGTTACATGACCCTTCACCCTTACAGTCAGGTAAATCCTGAGGAAAACCTTAGGGTATCCTTCGGTTTTTCTGTCCGCATCCGTTTCTATCTCTATGTCCTCAACGTGCTTCCCTTCTTTGTGCAGAGCTTCGTACAGATGTATCCCCACACATCCGGCGATGGAGTGAAAGAGAAGTTCAGGGGGTCTTATGCCCCTTCCCTTTCCCCCCACGTAATCCGCAGCGTCTATGGGCACCTCTCTGCCCGCGGGTCCTGTCCCTACGAAGTGAAAGTCCTCCTTCTGCTTGACCTTTACCTTCATTCGTAACCTCCTCTAAGGTAGTTGTTCCCATCGAACCTCTATGCCTTCTCGGTTCAGG
>DRNB01000294.1 GCA_011375045.1 Aquifex aeolicus | reverse complement strand
ATCAGTATGTAAGCCCGGATAGCGTTCTCCCCCTCAAGCTCCATTAGCTCTGTTATAGACATAGGGTAAACTTTCTCCTCTGGAGACATCCCTTACCTCCTCATCGAAGATCCTAAATATTATAGATGCGCTTTCAGGATTCCTCTTCATCTCTCTGATTGCCCTGAAGACGAGCTTTCTTACGTAGGGATTTTCCCTCTCCAGCTCCCGGGTTGTCTCTTTGAGCTTGAGAATGAGAGGCTCTATCTTCAGGCTCTCCATCCAGTTCATAAACTTTTTTACCTCGTCCCAGATTATTATCTCACCCCTCTTTGCCTCCCTGAGTCTGTCCTTAAGGTTACTTTCAACGACCTCCTTGAGGTCGTCTATATCGTAGAGGAAAACTTCATCCACTCTGCCCACCGCCGGCTCCACGTTTCTGGGAACGGAGATGTCTATGATGAACATGGGATCGTAGTTCCTCTTCTTCATGGCTCTTTTGACCAGATCGGTGGTCAGAACGTAGTTTCTGGCACCCGTGGAAACGATCACTATGTCCATGTTTCCGAGGAACTCCTCCATTTCCTCGAAGCGCAGGGCGTTCCCCCCAAGCTGCTGGGAGAGCTTGAGCGCCCTCTCGTAGGTTCTGTTCGTTATGAAAACCTGACAGCCTATCCTCTTCAGATAGCTGGCAGCAAGCTCACCCATCTCGCCTGCGCCGACGAGCAGAACCTTTGCCTTTTTGAGGTCCCCAAAGATCTTCTTCGCGAGCTCGACCGCCGCGTAACTCACCGACACGGCGTTTCTGCTTATGCCTGTTTCCACCCGGACCCTCTTGGAGGCTCTCAGGGCTTTCTCGAAGAGTCTGTTGAGTATCTTACCAACCGTCCCAAGCTCCTGAGCGAGCCTGAAGGATTCTTTAAACTGGGCCGTGATCTGGGGCTCTCCCACGACCATGGAATCGAGGCTCGAAGCGACCTTGAAAACGTGAAAGACCGCCTCCTCCCCTTTCCTCACAAACATGTGCCTGCGGGCTTCCCTCAAGCCCTTTTCCTCCAGAAAGAGGGACAGGAGAAGTTCCACGTTTTCCTCCCGGGAGGAGTAGGCGTAAAGCTCAACCCTGTTGCAGGTGGAGAGGATACACAGCTCCTCCACCCCCGACGCTGTTTTCAGGTGGGGGAGAAGTTTTCGGGCTTCGTCCGCTCCGCAGGCTAAGCGCTCCCTCACCTCCACAGGTGCCGTTTTGAAGTTCACGCCCGAGGCAAAAACTTCCCCCATCGAGATAATTATATGCCCTGTTAAAATATAGGGGATGGGGAGGTTCCTGTTCCTCGCTGTTTTCATACTTCTGGTGGGCTGTGCCGGCACCGCAAGACTACCCATTCACAAGGTAGTGGACGCAACGACGATAAGGACAAAGGTAGTCCTCCTCCAGAAGGAGGACGTGGAGTTAGCCTATCAGAAAACAGCGGTTCGTGAGTTCGAAGCGGCTCTTCTCAAGGAGCCTGTGGGGCACGTGCTCAGAACAACCTTCGGGGGGGAGAGGGTCGACCTCGTGCTGATAACGCGGAAGGAGGTGCAGACCATCGACTCCTTCTCCCCTGAGGTGGTAATAGAGATAGGGGCGAAATCGGATCTCCACGTTCTCATCGTTCTGGAACCGCTGAAGGTCTATCACTCCGAAGGTTCCTCCAGAAGGGGGGAGGAGTTCTGTGTAACCAGAAAGGCTGAGGCTATCGTTTCCGTGAAGGTTGCGGACGCAAGGAAGGGGGATGTGATACTGGCTGGAGTTTACGACGGCAAAGCTGAAGCCCGGCAGTGTTCGAAGGGGATACGGCGAACGGACAGACTACCCACGCCGGAGGCTCTCGTGGTGAAAGCTCTCAAGAGAGCCGCCTCCAAGTTCTCTAAGGAGTTCTGGAGTAATCTGTAGGAATGTATCCAAATTCCAGAAGGGACAGCTTCATTACCCTCACGGGGGGTTCGCACCCCGTCCATATCCTGAAGCTCTCGGCGCCCTGATACACGAGCATGGGAAAACCGTTCTGAACCCTGCAACCCCGCTCCCGGGCTGCCCTGAGCAGGGCTGTTTCTTTGTAGATCAGATCCACTACCAGCTGATCCCTCTTCAGGAGGGATGCGTTTACCGGCGGGGGATCGTCCTCCCGGAGTCCCACGCTCGTGGTGTTCACCACCACATCGACCTCTCCGAGAGCTTCCTCCGGAGCGTCGACCACCCGGGCTCCGAAGCGCTCCGCGAGCCTGTCCGCTTTCTCCCTCGTTCTGTTCCAGAGGAACACCTTCGCTGAAACCTGTCTGAGAGCGTAGAGAACCGCTCTGGAGGCTCCCCCCGCTCCGAGAACGAGGACGCTTGCTCCATCGGGTCTGTGCACTTCCTCGAGAGCCCTCAGAAATCCTATCCAGTCCGTGTTGTAGGCTTCTACACCTTCGTCGCTGAACTTCAGGGTGTTTGCCGCCCCTATCT
>DRNB01000293.1 GCA_011375045.1 Aquifex aeolicus | reverse complement strand
ATCTCATGGAGCTTTTAGGCTTCGATCCCGAGGTGGTGGTCTGTGATCTGCACCCCCGCTACGAGACAACCCGCTGGGCGGAGGAGTTCGCCCGGCGGAGGGGTTTACCCCTGATAAAGGTTCAGCACCACCACGCTCACGTGCTCTCCTGCATGGCGGAGAACGGTGTAAGGGGCAGAGTCCTCGGGGTGGCGTGGGACGGCACAGGATACGGGGAGGACGGAACCGTCTGGGGAGGGGAGTTCCTCCTGAGCGACTACGGAGGCTACGTTAGGTTCAAGCACTTCAGGGAGTTCCGCCTCATCGGCGGGGAGAGGGCGGTGCGGGAGCCGGCGAGGGTCGCTCTGTCCCTTCTCCTGCACATCTTCGGAAGAGAGAAGCTGCCACCCCTGAACCTTGGCTTCTCCGACCGGGAGCTCGATCTGCTTTCAGAAGCGTGGGAGAAGGGGCTGAACGCTCCCCTCTGCTCTTCCGCGGGCAGGCTTCTGGAGGGGGTCTCCGCTCTTTTGGGGATATGCCGGCGGAACTCCTACGAGGGGGAGGCGGCGGTGCTTTTAGAGGATCTCTACGATCCAGCCTTTAAGGATCACTACCCCTTCAGCGTGGGGGACGCTACCGTGGACTGGGAGCCTGTGATCCTCGCTCTCCTCGAGGAGAGGGATCCCGTCAGGGGAGCCACGAGGTTTCTGAACACCCTTGCGAGGATCGTCCTCGCCGTGGCGGAGGAGGCGGGTCTGGAGAGGCTGTGTCTCTCCGGAGGTGTAATGCAGAACGATCCCCTCGTAACGGCTATCAGAGATCTCCTCGAGGAAAGGGGTTTCAGGGTTTACACCCACAGACACGTTCCCCCCAACGACGGAGGTATATCCCTCGGGCAGGTTGCCCGGACGCTGGGGGAGGACTCAGAGCTGTGAAATCGCCCACCGGAGGGTGGTCAGAACGTGCTCCATTTCAGCCTCTCCTATCACAAGGGGCATCATCAGAACCATAACGTCCCCCAGAGGTCTCAGGAAAACCCCCTTCTCCCTGCACATGCGGGCTACTTTAAAGCCCGTCCTCTCACCGTAAGGAAAGGGTTTCCCCTTCTCCCTGTCCCTGACAAGCTCCACACCTGCCATAAACCCCAGCTGTCTGACGTCCCCCACGTGATCCAGCTCCCAGAACTCCTCGAGGCTTTTCCTCAGAAGCTCTATCTTGGGGGCGAGCCTCGAAAGGGTCTGCTCCTCTTCGAAAACTTCGAGGTTGGCGAGGGCAACCGCACAGGCGAGGTTGTTCCCCGTGTAGGTGTGTCCGTGGTAAAAGTGCTTTGCCTCCCCGAACTCCCCGAGGAAAGCTTCGAATACCTCATCAGTCGTGAGGGTTGCCGCAAGGGGAAGGTAACCCCCCGTCAAGCCCTTGCCCAGGCACATAAAGTCGGGGGTTATCTGCTCCTGCTCGCAGTAAAACATACTCCCCGTTCGTCCGAATCCCGTTGCCACCTCATCCACGATCATCAGGGTTCCGTATCTCCTTGTGAGCTCCCTCACGCCCCTCATAAGACCCTTCGGGTAGGGGAGCATCCCCGCAGCCGCCTGAATACCGCTTTCAAGAACAACGGCGACCACGTCCTCCCTTTCCCTGAGGATTTCCTCCAGCTGAGAGAGAAGGTCCTCCACGGACGCAGTTTTGCAGAAGAGGTAGGGGGAAGGAAGCCTGAGGGTTTCGAAGAGAAGATCCCTGTATGTTCCGTGGAAGAGGTCTATCCCCCCCACGGAGACCGCTCCCAAGGTGTCCCCGTGGTAAGCTTCGGAAAAGGTTACGAAGACCTTCCTTCTCTCACCCCTGTTTCTCCAGTAGTGGTAAGCCATCTTCAGGGCTATCTCCACAGCCTCGGCTCCGTCCTCCGAGTAAAAAACCTTCGTGAGCCCCGGCGGGGAGATCTCCACAAGCTTTCTGGCGAGCAGTATCGCCGGAACGTTGGAGCTGCCAAGCGTGGTGGTGTGGGCGACCTTTTTCAGCTGCTCCTCCAGCGCCCTGTTGAGCTTCGGATGGTTGTGTCCGTGGACGTTGCACCAGAGGGAGGACACCGCATCTATGTACCTTCTTCCGTATATGTCCCAGAGGTAGACACCCTCACCCCTTTCGAATATCAGGTTGTCCTCCTCCCTGTAAACCTTCATCTGGGTGAAGGGATGCCAGAAGTGTTCCCTGTCCCACCTTTCGAGAAGCTCGGGTTTTACCTCCATGGATCCCTCTGGGGTGTATGATGGTTGCGGGGGAGGGATTCGAACCCTCGACCTCCGGGTTATGAGCCCGGCGAGCTACCAGGCTGCTCCACCCCGCGTTCCCTACGTTTAATAATTATAAGTCAGGAGTGGGGATTTTTCAAAAGGGCTGAAATCCGCTGGATCAGCGAGCTCCCCTCTGATTGAAAGCTCTTCGAATTTGTCTATTATTATCATTTATGGAAAAGATATACGCCTACGACACAACCCTCAGAGACGGTTCTCAGGCGGAGGGGGTGAACTTTTCCTTAGAGGATAAGCTCAGGATAGCTGTGAAGCTGGACGAGTTCGGTATCGATTACATAGAGGGGGGCTGGCCCTACGCAAACCCCAAGGATAACCTCTTCTTTCAGAAGATGAAGGAGATCAGACTGACGAGGGCTAAGCTGGTAGCTTTTGGTTCCACCAGAAGAGCAGGACGCAGCATAGACAGGGACAGGCAGATAGAGGCTCTCCTCAGGGCGGAGACTCCCGCCGTTACCATCTTCGGCAAAAGCTGGGATCTTCACGTTACCTCCGCCCTCAGAACCTCCCTCGAGGAGAACCTCGAGATGATAGGGGAGTCCATCTCCTACCTGAAGCGCTTTGTGGACGAGGTCATATTCGATGCGGAGCACTTCTTCGACGGCTACGTTACGAACCCCGACTACGCGCTGTCCGTTCTCGAATCCGCCAAGGAAGCCGGAGCAGACTGGCTCGTTCTGTGCGACACCAACGGGGGCAGGCTTCCCCACGAGATTTACGAGATCACCCGGAAGGTGATCGAAAGGTTCCCCGATGCAAGGGTGGGGATCCACGCCCACAACGATTCCGAAACGGCGGTAGCCAACT
>DRNB01000292.1 GCA_011375045.1 Aquifex aeolicus | reverse complement strand
CTGAGAAGGAATGAGCCGTCGTAAGTTTCTGTTCCTGCTGAGCGCCCTTGTGGGTGTTTTCCTCCTCATAGTATCGAGGCTCTTTCAGATTCAGGTAATTCGGGGGGAACGTTACAGGGAGCTTTCGAGAAAAAACTACCTTCGGGTCAGAAATCTCTACCCGCCCCGGGGGGACATATACGACAGAAACGGGGAGAAGCTCGCCTACGACATTCCGAGATACGTGCTCAGTCTGGATCATCAACGCCTCAGCGAGGAGGAGACCAAAAAGCTCAGAGGAAACCTCAAGAAGATCTTCGGGATAGATCTCGCGGAAGCTCTGAAGGAGGTCAGGGAAACCGCAGAACCCCTGCGCCTGAAGGAAAACCTCACCCAGGAAGAGCTCGCCCTTTACTACACCAACAGATACAGGCTACCCGGCGTTTTCGTCGAGGTGGTACCCAAGAGGGTTTACCCCCACCGGGAGAGGCTCTGCCACGTCATAGGCTACGTGGGGTATCCCTCCAAAAAAGAGCTCAGGAAGCTGGGTAGCAGGATAGCGTCCCGGAGTTTTGTGGGCAAGCTGGGGATAGAGAGGAGCATGGACAAGGTGCTCTTAGGTGAGCTGGGCAGGGAAGAGGTGATGATAAACGCGGTCGGGAAGGTGGTCAGAACCCTGAGCAGGAAGGAACCTGTGAAGGGGAAGAGCCTTGTCCTGACGGTGGATCTCAGGATGCAGAGGATAGTGGAGGACGTCTTCAGGGAGTCAGGACAGCCCGCCGGAGCGGTTATCCTGATGAGCGCCAAAACGGGAGAGATCCTTGCGCTGGCGAGCTTTCCGGGTTTCGATCCCAACACGGTTTACAGGGACTGGAGGAAGGTAAGCAGGAACAAGCTCAAACCCATGTTCAACAGAGCCACGAGCGGGAGGTACCCCCCCGCCTCCGTGCTGAAGGTTCCCGTTTCCTACGCCATTCTGGAAACAAAGACGGCTTCGCCGTGGGACAGGGTTCTGTGCACGGGAAGCTACTATCTGGGGAACCGGAGGTTTTACTGCTGGAACACCTACGGACACGGTTCCGTTAACATGATCAGAGCTCTTCAGGATTCCTGCGACGTTTACTACTACACCTACGGTTACGATCTGGGACCCTCCACCATAATCAGATACGCCCGGAAGTTCGGATACGGGGAGAATATACCCCTCGAAATTCCCGTCAGAAAGGGCTTCCTGCCCACACCCGAGTGGAAGAGGCGACGCTTCGGTGAGTCGTGGTACGACGGGGACACCGTGAATCTGAGCATAGGTCAGGGCTTTATGCTCTCCACCCTCATGGAGCAGGTTCTCATGATGATGGGGGTCGTGAACAACGGTGTCATTTACAAGCCCACGCTCGTGAGGGAGATAAAGGATCCCTCGGGCAGAACCGTCTGGAAAAACAGGAGGAAGGTCTGGAAGGTGGTCAGGGGAAGGCAGGAGCACTTCGCTGTAATCAGAAGGGGGCTGAGGGAGGTGGTACGCAGGGGAACCGGTACAAAAGCCCTGTCGACCATCGTGGACATAGCCGGCAAGACAGGAACCGCCCAGATCGCCTTCATAAGGAGGGGAAGAAGGAAAAGGAAAAAACTGCCTTGGAGGCGAAGGGATCACGCGTGGTTCGTGGGCTTTGCACCCTACCGGGATCCTCTGTTTATCATAGGTGTCCTTGTGGAGCACGGAGATTCAGGGGGGAAGGTGGCAGCTCCGATAGCGAGGAAGATAATGGAGCGGATTTACATGGAGGGGTTGAACAGGGAGCTCTGAATGCCTCAGCCGGCGTGCCACTCGTCCGTGAAGATGGTCTCCGGAACCTTCGTTTTCAGGATACCCCTCTCCTCAGCCATCCTGAGCAGAAGCCTTACCGCCTCCCTTCCCTCCCTTCCGTAATCCAGCGTTCTGTCGTTAACGTACATGGAAACAAACCTCCGGGTTCTGTGGGGATCGTTTTTCAGATCCCGGGCGTAGTTTATGGCGTAGGAGAGGGCTCTTTCCCTCTCCCTCAGAGCCACCTCCACACTCCTCCTCATCAGCTCCTCGAACCTCCGGATGATCTCGCGCCCCAGATCCTTCCTGATCACGTTGCACCCTAAGGGGAGGGGAAGGCCCGTCTCCTTCAGCCACCACTCACCGAGATCCACCACCTTGAGGAGACCAAGATCCCCGTAGGTGAGCTGACCCTCGTGGATAACCAGACCCCCGTCGACGGATCCCCTGAGGACCTCCGTCAGTATGCGGTCGAAGGGAACCTCGACAGGTTCGAACTCCGGCTCGTAGAGCTTCAGCGTCAGGAAGGCTGTCGTCAGTCTGCCCGGGATCGCTATCCTCTTTCCCTTCAGGGTTTCGAGCTCTCGCCGGGCTACCACCACGGGACCGTAGCCCTCGCCCACGCTGCCTCCGCTGGAGAGGACGAGGTAGCTGTCCGCTATGTAGGGGTAAGCGTGAAAGGAAACGGCGGAGACCTCGTAGGTTCCCCTCAGGGCTTCCCTGTTCAGGGTTTCTATATCCGCAAGGATGTGTTCTATCTGGAGATCCCCCGTGTCCACAAGTCCCTTCACCAGAGGGAAGAACATGAAGGCGTCGTCGGAATCGGGGCTGTGGGCGATCCTTATCCTCATCCCCTTATTTTAGCAGGAGAAAGAGCAGGAGGGACGTCATCACTCCAGCCGCCACATCGTCCAGCATAACGCCGTAGGCGCCGGGCAGACGCTCCAACAGGTTAACCGGAAAGGGTTTAAAGATGTCTATCACCCTGAACAGCCCCAGAGCGAGGAGGTAGGACTTGAGGGTGGGCTCGATGAACAGGAAGCAGGCTATGTAACCGGCAACCTCATCTATAACCACCTCCTCGGGATCCTCCTCCCCTGAGGCGGCTATCACCTCCTGCGAGGTTATCAGTCCGATGAGGAAAACTACACCGAGGGCTAAGAGGATGGTCCATCTGTTGAAGGAGGCGAGGTAAACGATGGGTATCCCCAGAAGGGTTCCGAGCGTTCCCGGAGCCAGCCTGAGCTTTCCGATATAGAAGCCGGTGGCGATGAACTCGTGAATCACCTCAGGATATGATAATCCATCAACCCCCTGCTTTTCCGTAGTTTCTGAGAGACCAGCTGAGGGATTCCCTGTAAGGGATCGGGTCCCTTCCCAGCAGATCTCTGACCCCGTCGCTCACAGCGTCCCCCATCTCCCCACAGACGTTGTCCCTCCACATCATCAGAATCTGATCCGAGGAAAAGGGAGGCGGCTCCAGAAGGCGCTCGACCACCCACCCCATATAAAACATGAGTTTGAGAGGCAGGGGAAGCATGAGGACACGCCTTCCCCAGAAGGAGAAGATGTCCGAGAGAAGCTTTCTGAAGGTAACGGCTTCGGTTCCGCACAGCTCGTAGATCCTTCCCTCCGCTTCCCTCTTTTCGAGAGCCGTTACGAAGCACTCCGCCACATCCCTCACATCGACAGGCTGGAACCTGTAGCTTCCCCCACCCGGCAGGGCAACGATCGGCAGAATCCTCGTTATCCTGTCCATGTCCGCAAAGAGCCTCTGCTCGGGACCGAGTATAAGGGACGGTCTGAACACCGTCCAGGGTATCCCCGTTTTCTCAAGATGTTTCTCCGCCCACCTCTTGGTCTGGTGGTATCTCGAGGGGGCAGCGTCGTTGGTTCCCAAGGCGCTCATGTGAACAACCCTGCTCACGCCAGCCTCCTTAGAGGCGTTGTAGAGGTTTACGGAGTAGAGGTAGTGAACCTTTTCGAAGGTCAGTCCCTTCCTTCTCTCCTCGAAGAGTATCCCTACAAGGTGGATCACCGCATCCGGACGCAGTCCCTCAACGAGCTTTCTGATCGCTCCGGCGTCCCCCAGGTCCGTTTCGTGAAGCTCCGCTCTATCACCGAACAGCGACAGGGCTTTCTCCCTGTTTCGCACAATCAGATGAACTTCGTAACCTTTCTCCAGAAGGAGGTTTACCACGTATCTTCCCACGAAGCCAGTCCCTCCCGTTACGATTACCTTCACCGGAGCCTCCCGTTTCCCGAAAGCTTCTTGATGGAAAAGTAGTCTCCTATGCCGTAGTTGCTCCAGAGCAGATCGAGGAGCGCCAGAAAGACCTGAGCGGTTACCTTAGCGTCCTCGAGGGCTCTGTGAAGACGGGTGTAGCGTATGCCGAAGTGATCCGCTACGTCCCTGAGCGTGTGCTTTCCGAGGGAGGGAAGCAGCTTTCTGGAGAGCTGGAGGGTGCATATGTAAGGTCTCCTGAACTTCTCCCTCCTGTAAAGGCGGGTGTATTTGTCTATGAACTTTATGTCCTGAAGTATGTTGTGCCCCACAAGTATGCTGTTTCCGATAAACTCCAAGAGCTGGGGCAGAACCCTGCCCATCCGGGGACGTCCCACGAGCATGGCGTTGGTTATCCCCGTCAGCCTCTTTACCCTCTCAGGTATGAAGAAGCCCGGATCCACCAGCGTGGAGAAGGTTTCGGTCAGCACACCCCCCTCGACCCTGACTGCTCCCACGTCTATGATCTCCGCGTGGTTCACATCGAAGCCGGTTGTCTCCACGTCTATAACCACAAAGGAACCATCGAGAAGGTCGTCTCTCATAGGGTTATATGATAATCTCAGATGCTCCTTCTGACAGCCTCCCACATGGCTATGGCTCCCGCTGAGCTCACGTTGAGGGAACCGACCTTTCCCCTCATGGGGATGGACAGAACCTCGTCGGAAAGCTCCCGGAGCATCCGGGAAACACCCCTGTCCTCGGAACCGAAGATCAGAGCGCAGGGAAGGTTGATCTCACACTCCCTTATGTCCCTTCCTCCCCTTTCCACAGAGAAGATCCAGCCTCCCATGTCCCTGAACACCCGCAGGGTCCTGTAAAGATTCGATACCTTCGCAAGCTTCAGGTGAAAAACCGCTCCGGAGGAAGCCTTCACAACGGTTCTGTTCACAGGGGAGGATCTCTCCTTAGGAAGGAGCGCACCCACACCCCCCAGCACCTCACAGCTTCTGAGGAGGTTGCCCACGTTCTGGGGATCGGTCAGGTGATCGAGAACAATGAGGAAGGAGGATCTTCTCAGGGTTTCGGAGAAAAGCTCCTCCGGCGCAACGTAGGGGACCGGAGAAACGAGGGCAACCACACCCTGGGTTTTCTTGGTTCCCGCAAGCTCCTCGACCTTCTTTCTGGAAACCCTCTGGATCTTCACACCCTTTTCCTTCGCGAGCCTGAGGAGTTCCCCCGGAGGATGGGAATCGTGGGCTACGTAGATCTTCTCTATCTCCCTTCCCGCCCGCAGAGCCTCTATCACGGGGTTTCTGCCCCATACAGCGAAGCGTTCTTCCATCACACCCTCTCGATCATATCCGCCACTATCTCCTTCTCCAGAGGTGAGCTGATCTTAGGTATAACCGTCTCGAGGACCGCCCGCTTTGCGGAGCGGTATCTTCTGAGCCTCCGGGCGCACCGGACGGAGTCCCTCAGGGAGAAGACGAACTCCACAGGTTCCTCCGACTGCTGGGTCTGATAGAGTCTGTAGGCGGTTCTTATCCGGCTGGCTATCCTCAGGAGCTCGAAAAGCAGACGGACCTCTTCCTCCCTCTCCGGCGTCCTGAGGTGTTCCCCCCGGTCGGTGGGCAGATCGTTAACGAGGGTGTTCCACAGCAGGAGGAAGTCCTCAGCCCCGAGCCGGGCGAGGGAGGGCAGGTGGTTTCTCAGGATCATAGCCTCGTCCGGATAGAACAGGTCCCCCTCCTGAAAGGGAGGGTAGTCTATGTAAAGAACGTCCGCCCGCGACTTGATGTCCTGAGGCAGCTCCGACACACCTAAGTAGTTCTGGGGGTTCATACCCCCCACCAGCAGAACCTCCCGGTGGGCTCTGACCGCCTCACCCTGAGGGAGGATCAGACGGCGTCTGTAATCGAAGAGCGGGTTGAACATCTTGACCAGAGAGGGTGGGAGGGTGTTTATCTCGTCGAAGTACACGATCGCCCCCGGCGTCCTCAGAGCCCTTACAAGATCGGAGTAAACCCTCCTCGTGCCCCTTCTGGGGTCGAACTCGTAAAGGTAGGTAACGTCCTCCTTCTCCATTCTGGAGTTGCAGGCAACGGTGAACAGCGGTCTGCCCGTGAGGCTTGCGAACACCTCCACAAGGAAGTTCTTGCCCACCCCCGTATCCCCTTCGAGGATGAGGATCCCCTCCCCGAACTCCAGCTGCTCCCGGACGAGGACGGTGAACCTCTCGAGGTTCTGCACAAACCAGGGAGTCGGTTCGTAGATCAGGGGCTCGGGTGTGGGGGAGCGTTCCTCCGAAAGGAGGGCGTTCAGCTTCCGGAGATACCTCCCGACCCAGGGGGGAGGACGACGCAGTTCCTCCTCAGGGAAAAGGTTTCCGAACCTCCTGGGTTCTAACAGAAGGCCGTCCTCCCGTTCGAAGATAACCCTGCCGAGGGAACCCTCCGGTCCGACGATTCCCCCCTCTATGCGGAACCTCCATCTGAGCCTCCGGGGACCGGATCTGAAGCGGGGGAAGCTCTCCCTTCCGAAGCGGACCTCCCTGTCGGAGAGGGAAACGGTAAACACCCTTGTACGGGCTTCGAGGAGCTGTCTGTGAAGGGTTTTCTGAAGCTCGCGGTTCGCTTCCTCCTGCATACGCCGGGGCAGGAGGGAAATAAAGTCCCTGACCCTGCGCACCTCCGGAAGGGATTCGGTCTCCGGAAGGTGGGTGATCTCGAGCTTTTTCAGGACGGAGGAGGTTTCCTCCAAGAGCTTCCCCAGACGCTCCCTCAGGTGGTCCTCAGCCTTTGCCTTCAGCTTCTCGAGGGCTTCCCTGTAAGGTTCCTCAGCCTTTTCGATCCTCTCCTCGAGAGCCTCTAAATCGCTTCCCTTCAGGGTTCCGGAGCGGAGTTTCTCCTCCAGATCCTCTGTGAGGATCTTCCACCTCTTTTCCCTGATCTCCTCCTCCGCTTTCCTCACCAGCTCCCTCACACCGCGCAGGGGAACTCTTATCTTCCTGAGCTGTTCCAGCTCCTCCACGCTCTCCAGCTCCTCCTCCCTCCGGGCTGACCTTACCCTGCTCCTGAGCCTTCTGTAGGTTCCCTCCGCACTCCTGAGGATCTCCCGCTGTCTTTCCGGCGGGAAGAGGAAGTTCAGGAGGTTCGTTTCGAGCTTTTCGAGGATGTAGAGGGTTCCCTCCCCGGTTTCCTCCCTTCTGGTGGTGTAAAGGGTGCCGTCCGCTGAAACCTTCACGACTCCGTAGCCGTAACCCTCGAGGAAGCCCAGGAAGATCCCCTTTCTGAGATCGTAAACACCGAGGCGGTTTGTGGAGGAATCCGCGGTGAAGAGGTAGCTACCGTCCGGAGACACGTCTGCAGAGGAGGGTTCGTGCTCCAGAGGCAGATCGGCTACGAGGTTTTCCCTGCGGTAGTCGTAGAGGAGCACCCGACTGGATCCTGTATCCGCAAGGATCAGTTTATCCTTCACGAGCAGAACAGGCTTAACGGGTTTCCAGTCGAAGCGTCCGATGACCTCCCCCTTCTCTGTGCAGAGGACGGTTCCCTCCGAACCTCCGAGGAGGATCAGACCCTCCGGCAGGATCCTCAGGGATCTCAGATCGCCCACACCCATCCCTCTGAAGGAGAAGCTCCCTCTGAGCTCCGCCTGTCCCCCCTCGAGCTGGTTCAGGGGAACGAGGTGAATTCTCTCACCTATACCTGCGAAGGCAACCACATCTCCTCCCGCATCCAGACCACCGATGGGTCTGACGCCCTCTCCGGAAAGCCTGTGCGCCCTCCAGGATCCGGGATCCTGCGGAT
>DRNB01000291.1 GCA_011375045.1 Aquifex aeolicus | reverse complement strand
CCGAGAGCGTGGAACCGGATCCAGTAGCCGAGGGAAGGCTCCTTCGAGTCCGCGGTTTTCCTTATGTAGGCTACGATCCTCTCCTTTTCCCTGTAAACCTTCACCAGCTCGTTCCCCGTCTGTCTGCTCCAGTTCCAGAGGTCCCTCTCGAAGCCCGGATCCGTCGCCACCACCTTGAGGACCTCCCCGCTCTTCATCTTCTTGACGGTCTCCGAGGTCATAACTATGGGGACGGGACAGGAGAGCCCCGTCAGATCCAGCTCCCTGAAAAGAGTTCTGTCTTCCTCCAGCGTAGCCATGATCCCTAACCTATGTTTATAACCCTGCCGAGGGTGGACTCGCCGGAAAAGCCGGCTATGTAAAGGTTTATCATCCTGCCCGCTCTTTCGAGACCGCTCACCAGCACCTCGTCGTTCAGCTGAAAGGGGTTCTCCAGCTCGAATATAATCACCGCGTTCCCCTCTTCAAGTTTCACGGGGACCGAAAAGAGACCCCTCTCCCTGTCCCTGAGGGGTGTGTAGTCCTCGACCTCCCGCTTGGGTATTATGCGTATCCTCTTCAGGTTGAAGCGCTCCCTGACCTTCCGGAGGAAGCTCTCCACGTCCTGACTCTCCGTCGAGGCGTCCAGAAGGAACCGCAGGTTCTCCAGCTCCCGTCTGTCCCTCTCCCACCGGGAGAAGTCCTGAAGGAGCTTCCTGTAAGAGCTCCTGAGGTTCTTTATGGAGTCCCTCTCCTTCCTGAGCACGTTCAGGTAGTCGGGTATCATGGCGGAGATGGGGGAGGAAACGAGCAGTATGAGGGTGGCAAAGAGCCAGAGGGGTTCCCCCGAGAGTCTGTAGGTGCTCAGAACAACGCCCGCCGCGAGGAGAAGCCCCGCTATCAGGGGGTTCCTGTTGGTGTGGAGCACAAGGGGTGGTATGAGGGAAAAGAGGGTTCTGGGATCGTTCGAAACAAACACGAGGGGAGGCAGGAGGAGAAGGTCCACGAACCTGTTGATCAGTCTGGTTCTTTCAGGTTTGAGATAGGATACGAGGCTCAGGGAAAAGTAAACGGCGGTTAAAACCACCAGCGTGCTCCTCACGGACCCGGGTGCTGAGAAGGAGATCAGCAGGAAGTAGAGGGAGATCAGGAATCTGACCCCTAAGAAAACCTCTTTGCTCATTTTTTTCATACGTTAAACTATCATATAATAAATCCATGAGTTTAAAGATACACAACACCCTGACGGGGAAGGTAGAGGAGTTCGTCCCTCTGGACCCTCCGAGGGTTCTCATCTACACCTGCGGTGTTACCGTTTACGACGACTCCCACGTGGGACACGGCAGGAGCCTGATCGTCTTCGACACCTTCAGACGCTTTCTGGAGCACCTGGGTTACGAGGTCAGGTTCGTCAGAAACTTCACGGACGTGGACGACAAGATAATCAACAGAGCCCGGGAGGAGTGCACGGACTTCATGACCATAGCCAACCGCTACATAGCCAGCTACTACAGGGACATGGACGCCATAGGGGTGCGCCCCGCGGACGTGGAGCCGAGGGTAACCGAGCACATGCAGGAGATAATCGAGGTCATAAGGAGGCTGATGGAGAGAGGCTACGCCTACGAGGCGGAGGGGGACGTTTACTTCTCCGTCCGATCCTTCAGGGACTACGGCAAGCTCTCCAAGAGAAGCCCGGAGGAGATGGAGGCGGGAGCCCGGGTAGAACCCTCCGAGAAGAAGAGGGATCCGCTGGACTTCGCCCTGTGGAAATCCGCCAAGGCGGGGGAGCCCGCGTGGGACTCCCCGTGGGGGAAGGGGAGACCCGGATGGCATACAGAGTGCGTCGCCATGATCTTCAAGCACTTAGGGGAGACCATAGACATCCACGGGGGAGGACTGGACCTCGTCTTCCCCCACCACGAGAACGAGATAGCTCAGGCTGAGGCTGTAACCGGCAGACCCTTCGCCCGCTACTGGATGCACAACGGACTCGTTACGGTAGGCGGTCAGAAGATGTCCAAGTCCCTCGGCAACTACGTAACCCTCAGGGAGATATACACGCGCTACCATCCCGACATACTCCGGCTCCTCGTGCTCCAGACCCACTACAGAAGCCCCCTCGACTTCTCCTGGGAGAAGATGGAGGAGTCCCGAAGAGCCTACGAACGCCTGAGAGGCGCGATAGAGGACTACGAGGTCCTGAAGAAGCTCCGGATCGTTCCCGAGAGCGGTGGAACCCACCCCCTCTACGACAGGGTAAAGGAGGTGGAGGCTGCCTTTTACGAAGCTCTGAGCGACGACTTCAACACACCGCAGGCTCTGTCCCACCTTTTTTCCCTCGTGAGCGAACTGGGGAAGATAAAGAACAGAGCCTACTCGGAGGGGAAGATCAGTCAGTCGGAGCTGAGCGCCTACGAGTTCGCCTCCCGGTCGCTCCTCAACACCCTGAAGAAGATGTTTGGTCTTATGGAGGATCTGTACCCCGAGTGCGAGGTAAGGAGGGTGGTGGCGAGGGAGTTGGAGGCCGGCGAGCTGATCGACTCCAGGCTGGTGGAGCTTCTCATAGAGGTGAGGAGCCTCGCCCGGAGGAAGAGGGACTTCGAGATAGCGGATATGATAAGGGACAGACTGGGTGAGCTGGGGATAGAGCTCGAGGACACCCCCGCCGGGACCAGGTGGAAGAGGAGATGAACCCTCCCCTCATTCTGGACGGACGTGAACTCTCCCGGAAGATAAGGGAGGATATACGCCTGCAGATCGAGGACTACCTCTCCCGGGGTTTCAGAAGGCCGGGCCTTGCGGTGATCCTCGTGGGGGACGATCCGGCGAGTCAGATATACGTAAAGAACAAGATAAAAGCCTGCCGGAAGGTGGGTATAGTCTCCTTCCTCTACCAGCTCGGAGTCAGAACAACCACCCAAGAGCTTCTGGACCTGATAGCGGAGCTGAACAGCCGGGAGGAGGTCGACGGAATTCTGGTTCAGCTTCCCCTTCCCGAGGGGATAGATCAGAGGGAGGTGATCCTGAGCATAAACCCCTCCAAGGATGTGGACGGCTTTCATCCTGAGAACATGGGGAAGCTCGTGGCTCGGATGGAAGAGGGTTTCATACCCTGCACACCCCTCGGCATAGACCTTCTGCTCAGACACTACGGCATAGACGTGAGGGGAAAGGATGTGGTCATCGTGGGGGCAGGCTTCATAGTGGGCAGACCCCTCGCTCTGTTGATGCTGTGGAGGGACGCGACCGTTACCGTCTGCCACATCCACACTAAGGACCTGAGGAAGTTCACCCGCTCCGCGGAGGTGCTCGTATCCGCCACCGGCGTTCCGGGACTGATAAAGGAGGACATGGTCGCGGAGGGTTCCGTCGTCATCGACGTGGGGATATCCCGGGTGGAGGGGAAAATAGTGGGGGACGTGGACTTCGAAGGGGTCAGGCACAAGGTCAGCGCCATAACCCCCGTTCCCGGAGGGGTGGGACCCATGACGGTTACGGGACTCCTGCTCAACACCCTCAAAGCCTACCGCAGGAGGGTAAGACCCTGAGGTTCCTTCACTCCACCTCCACTATGAAGCCGTATATGTTGTGGTCCTTCAGCTTCTCGAGCTCCCTCTGAGCCTCCCTGCGGGTCAGGAACCTGCCGTAGATCACCTTGTATATCCCCGACGCCTCGACCACCGTCAGGTTCTTCAGACCCTTCTTTCTGAGCTCCTCCATAAGGGTCTCCGCCCGGGCGCGGGTCGAAAAGGCGGCTATCTGGATGCCGAACTTCCCCTCCTCCCTGTGGCTGTGGGGGAACCTGCCTCTGAGGGTCCGCCTCTGCTCCTCGACGAGTATCCTGCTGAGGATCTCGTAAGCCTGCGTTCTCTGGAGGTTGTTCGCCTGTCTGTCCTCTATG
>DRNB01000290.1 GCA_011375045.1 Aquifex aeolicus | reverse complement strand
CTGGAAAGGTATGCGGTCAGACACGGGTTCAGACCCTTCAACTGGGAGGAGTTTGCCCTGATCCTCTTCACAGAACCCGAAGAGAAAGATCGATCCAGGAAGCGCGGTAGATGACGGATCCGGAGGATACGAAGTCCACCCCCCTCACCGCATAGTCCCTCAGATTTTCAAGGGTTATGTTCCCCGAAACCTCCACCTGAGCCCTTCCCCCGATAAGCTCCACGGCGGATCCCACCTCCTCCGGGCTGAAGTTGTCCAGCATTATGAGATCGACACCCTCCTCCAGAGCCTCCTCCACCTCCTCCAGATTTCCGACCTCCACCTCTATCCTGTAGGCGGGACCCACCCGCTCCTTCACAGCTCTCACCGCCTCCCTGAGCCCCCCCATGATCCTCTTGTGGTTGTCCTTTATCAGAACCATATCGTAGAGGGCGAACCTGTGATTCAGCCCCCCTCCGACGCGCACCGCATACTTCTGGAAGTATCTGTATCCGGGGGTGGTCTTGCGGGTGTCCAGCAACCTTACCCCGGTTCCCTCGAGAGCTTCGACGAACTTCCTCGTGTGGGTGGCTATCCCCGAAAGGCTCTGGAGCAGGTTCAGAGCTACCCTCTCCCCCGTCAGGATGCTCTGCGCCTCCCCTTCCAGCTCCAGAAGAGCCTCACCCCTCTGAAAGCGCTCACCCTCCCCCTTCAGAGTTCTGACCTTCACACCTCCCAGAAGGGAAAAGACCTCCGCTGCGAAGGGCGACCCCGCAAGGATACCCTCCTCCTTCGCCACCACCAGCGCCCTTACGCTTCCCGAGGGTCGAAGGGCTTCGGTGGTTACATCCCCTCTACCTATGTCCTCCTCCAGAAACCTGCGAATGTGCTCCCGGACAAAGAGGGGGTTCATCCGTCAGATTTTATCACTTTCTGTGGCAGGTGAGGCAGAGGCTACTGCCCGTGTTCTGCCTCCTGAGGAAGAGGGGCTGACCGTTGTGGGGATCGTGGCAGGTGGGACACTCGACCTTCCCGTTGTATAGCCTCAGATCAGCCCACCCCCTCACGGGATCGGGGGGTGTGTTGAAGTCGGGATCCTGAGAGGGTGTGGGGTAGGTTACAGATACGGGATGGTCGTCCCTCAGATCGGGACCTATCCTCCACCACCTCGCCGGAAACTGTCCCCCGCCGGGGTGGCACTTCGTGCAGTTGGGGTAGCTTGTCGTATCCGGTATCCCTCCAGATCCCGGAGCGTTTATCAGGCTATGGGTGTCGTTGGCGTTAACGGCGCTCGCATCCCCCTCAGCGGCAACCCCATCGTGGCAGGAGAGGCAGGCTAAGGAGGGCGGGTTAGGAACGGGATCTATGGTTCCGTCTATGGTAGGGCTCGAATACATCTGAAACACGGTCATATCGCTTATCTTCCTGTTCCAGAGGGGGGTTATGGAACCGCTGGAGTGGTGAGGCGTGTGGCAGAAAACACAGGGTTCAGGCGTCGTGGAGGTGCTCAGGTCGTGCTTCGAACCTATCAGCCCCGTTCCGGCTCCCCACAGGGAGGAGATCATTAATACCAGCAAGCCCACCCCCAGGGGCTTTTTCATGTAAATTAATATAAACGATTTAAATTTTAACGAGTATAAGTGTTGTTTTTAACACATATAAATTTAACTAATAAAGGGTTAAGGGAAGCTTATTGATCAAAAAAGGAAAACGGCTCCGTAAAGGAGGGAAACAACCATACGGTAAACGCCGAAGATTACAAAGCCGTGTTTGTCGAGAAACCGGAGGAAGAACCTTACCGTGAGGAAGGCTGTGGCAAAGGCGATTCCAAAGCCAAGGGCGAGGAGTCCCCACTCCTCCCGAGAGAAAGCGGGACCGGTTCTGAACAGATCGTAGGAGGTAGCCGCCAGCATGGTGGGGACTGCAAGGATAAAGGAAAACTCCGCAGCGCTCCTGCGGGACAGACCCATGAGCATCCCTCCCACGATCGTAGCCCCGGATCTGGACACCCCCGGAACAACCGCGAGAGACTGGAAGATGCCCACCACAAAGGCTTTCTTCAGGGACATATCGTTCACATCCCGCAGATAACAGAAGCGCTCGCAGTATCGATCCGCAAGGATGAGAACGATCCCCCCCAGAAAGAGGCTGATAACCACCACGAGATCGTTCCCTATGAGGTGATCCTTTATGAGTCTGTACAGGGCAAAGCCCACAGCTCCTGTAGGGACAAAGGCAACGGCAATTCTCTTCCAGGTTTCCCGATCCCTGAGCAATCTGTCCGCAAAGAGGAAGACCACCGCAAGGATGGAACCGAGCTGTATCGCTATCTCGAAGCTCTTCGTAAACT
>DRNB01000289.1 GCA_011375045.1 Aquifex aeolicus | reverse complement strand
TTGTCGATTTCTTCGTATTTGTAGCATTCAGCTTTGCCACCCTCCACGAGTCCTGCGGCGAGGACGCAGGTGATAGCGGAGGTGAGGGTGCTTTTTCCGTGGTCAACGTGTCCTATGGTTCCCACGTTCACGTGCTCCTTTGTCCTTTCAAACTTCTCCTTAGCCATCTATGCAAACCTCCTCTCAGGCACTTTTCCCCGCCAAGCGTTCCCCTATAATCTTTTCCGCGATGTGCTGAGGAACCTCGTCGTAATGGGAAAACTTCATTATAAAGGTCCCTCTCCCCTGTGTCAAGCTTCTGAGCGTTGTGGCGTAACCGAACATCTCCGCAAGGGGAACGTGTGCCTTCACAACGGTGATGACCCCCTTGTTCTCCATACCCATTATCCTGCCGCGTCGGGAGTTCAGATCCCCTATCACGTCCCCCACGTAGTCCTCGGGGGTTTCCACCTCGACCTCCATGATAGGTTCGAGGAGAACGGGGTCCGCCTTCTTGGCAGCCTCTTTGAAAGCCATGGATCCGGCTATCTGAAAGGCTATCTCCGAGGAGTCCACCTCGTGGTAGGATCCGTCGTAGAGCCTGACCTTGACGTCCACGACGGGATACCCCGCTATCACACCCCCCTCCATAGCCTCCCGGATTCCCTTCTCCACGGCGGGTATGAACTCCTTGGGGATCACCCCACCCACTATGGCATTTTCGAAGACGAAGCCGGCACCCCTTTCGAGGGGTTCGATCTCTATAACGGCGTGGCCGTACTGACCCCTGCCTCCTGTCTGTCTTATGAACTTGCCCTCTCCGGTCGCCTTCCTGCGGATCGTTTCCTTGTAGGCTACCTGAGGCTTACCTACGTTTACCTCGATCTTATACTCCCGCCTCATGCGATCGACCATTATCTCGAGGTGCAGCTCTCCCATCCCGTGGATGAGGGTCTGTCCCGTTTCGGGATCGGCGCTCGCCCTGAAGGTGGGATCCTCCTTCATGAACCTGTTGAGCACCTGGGACAGTTTCTCCTGATCCTTCTTCGTCTTTGGCTCTATCGCCATCGATATAACGGGATCCGGAAACTCCAACTTCTCCAGGACTATGGGGTGCTTTTCGTCCGCAAGGGTGTCCCCCGTTGCGGCGTCCAGACCTACCACTGCGCAGATTTCACCTGCGGAGATGTCCTGTATCTCCTCCCTTGTGTTGGCGTGCATGAGAAGGAGCCTTCCGACCCTCTGCTTTTCACCTCTGGTAACGTTTAGAACGTAGGAGCCAGCCTTGAGGGTTCCTGAAAAGACCCTTATGTAGGTCAGCTGTCCGGCGTAGGGATCCGACATAACCTTGAAGGCGTAAGCGCAGAAGGGTTCTGTATCGAGGGGTTTCCTCTCCTCCGTTTCACCCGTCTCGGGGTTCGTCCCCTTTACAGGGGGCAGGTCGACAGGGGAGGGGAGGTAATCTATAACCGCGTCTAAGAGGGGCTGAACCCCCTTGTTCTTGAAAGCGGAACCGCAGAGTATGGGAACGAGCTGGCGCTCGATCGTGGCTTTTCTGAGGGCTCTCCTCAGGGATTCGGTGTCTATCTCCTCTCCCTCGAGATACTTCTCCATAAGCTCGTCGTCGGTTTCGACGATGGTTTCGACCATCTTCTCCCGCCACTCCCGGGCTTTTTCCGCGTATTCGGAGGGGATGTCCCTGACCTCGTATTTGGCACCGAGGGTCTCCTCGAGCCAGATGATAGCCTTCATCTCCATGAGATCGATTACCCCTTCGAACTGCTCCTCTGCGCCTACAGGTATCTGGACCGCTACCGGCTTTATGGTGAGTTTCTCCTCTATCTCTCTGAAAACCCTGTAAAAGTCGGCTCCGAGCCTGTCCAGTTTGTTTATGAAGGCTATTCTGGGAACGTTGAACCTGTCCGCCCACCTCCAGTTAGCCTCCGACTGGGGCTGGACACCCTCCACGGCGGAGAATATGAAGACTATTCCGTCCAGCACCTTCATCGAGCGGACGACCTCGACCGAGAAGTCCACGTGCCCCGGAGTGTCTATTATGTTTATCTGGTATCTGTCCCCGAATCTGTCCCAGAAGCAGGCGGTTGTTGCGGCTGTTATGGTTATCCCCCTCTCCTTCTCCTGCTCCATCCAGTCCATAACCGCTGCGCCTTCGTGGACCTCACCTATCTTGTAGGTTCTTCCCGTGTAGTAGAGGATCCTCTCCGTTGTGGTGGTTTTGCCCGCGTCTATGTGGGCAACTATCCCTATGTTCCTAAGCCGTTCTATGGGAACCGCCCTTGCCATGCCGTTACCTCCTTACCATCTGAAGTGGGAGAAGACCATGTTCGCCTGCGCCATTCTGTGGGTATCTTCCTTCTTCTTCACAGCTCCTCCCTTGCCGTCGAGGGCGTCCAGAAGCTCCGCCTTGAGCCTCTGGATCATGGTATAGGATCCCCTTCCCCGTGGTCTGTTGCGTGCGGCTTCCACGAGCCACCTTATAGCGAGGCTTACCTGCCTGCGCTCGGGAACCTCCAGGGGGACCTGATAGGTGGCTCCTCCTACCCTGCGGGGTCTGACCTCCCACTGGGGCTTCAGGTTTTCGATGACTTTATTTATGAGCTCCACGGGTGTCATACCCCGCTCCTCAGCGGCGGATTCCAGAGCAGTGTAGACTATCCACTCGGCAACGCTCTTCTTACCGTCCTTCATCACCTTGTTTATGAGCTTCTGTATGAGGACGCTTCCGTATCTGGGATCTGGGGGTATCTCTCTGGGTGTAACGGGTCCCTTCCTGGGCATGTCTTAACCTCCCTTTTCCTCCTTGGGTCTCTTGGCTCCGTATTTGGAGCGCGACTGACGTCTGCCCTGAACGCCCGCGGCGTCGAGGGCGCCTCTGATCACCTTGTATCTGACTCCCGGCAGATCCTTCACCCTTCCACCTCTGACCAGCACTATGGAGTGTTCCTGAAGGTTGTGTCCCTCCCCGGGAATGTAAGCGGTAACCTCTATTCCGTTGGAGAGCCTGACCCTTGTAACCTTTCTGAGGGCGGAGTTGGGTTTCTTGGGGGTAACCGTATAGACCCTTACGCACACCCCCCTCTTCTGAGGGTTGCCCTCGAGGGCTGGAGCCTTGGACTTCTTCCTCTTCTTCTCCCTGCCGTGCTTGATCAGCTGGTTTATCGTTGGCATACTCTTCTCCTCCTGAAAACACGCAATCAGCTATTATACTTCACTCACCCTCTTCCTTCAATTCTTCTTTGAAGAGAAGGCGCTGACCTTCCTCCACAACCGTTACCCTCGAGTACTCGTCCACTCCTGTGCCTGCGGGTATGAGGTTTCCGACTATAACGTTCTCCTTCAAGCCGTAGAGTTCGTCTACCTTGCCCTCGCACGCTGCCTCGGTGAGCACCTTCGTGGTTTCCTGGAAGGAAGCGGCGGATATCCAGCTCCTTGTGGACAGGGAAGCTTTCGTTATTCCCACCAACACGGGCTCCGCTTTGGGGAGTTTTCCTCCCTCCTCCTTTATCCTCTGGATCTCCTCCTCTAACTCCTCCTTGTCGACCTCTTCGTTTACGAGGAACCTGCTGTCTCCGGGATCCACTATCCTCCTCTTTCTGAGCATCTGCTTGATGATGATCTCGAAGTGTTTGTCGTTTATGTCGACTCCCTGAAGTTTGTAAACCATCTGAACCTCCTTGAGGAGGAACTTCTGGAGTTCTTCGACCCCTTTGATCTTGAGCATCTCCTCGGGTATGGGTGTTCCGTCCGTGAGGGGTTCGCCTGCCTTCACCTCATCTCCGTCCTTCACAAGGAGGTGTTTACCCTTGGGAACGAGGTACTCCTTCTCCAGTCCCGTTTCCTTGTTGTAAACGATGACCCTGAAGCCTTTGCTTCCCTTCATCCTGACCTGTCCCTCTATCTCGGAGGTTACGGTTTCGGTAATCTGCTGTCCCTTCTTGATGAACTGTCCGTGGCGGACGAGGATGAGTTCATCCTTCTTAACCGTGTACTTCCTCGTCTCTCCGGTTGCGGCGTTGTAAACTATGACCTCATCCGCATCCTCGTATATCTTCACGTAGCCGTCTATCTCGGATATTATGGCGGGGTTCTTGGGCTTGCGGGCTTCGAAGAGCTCCTCCACCCTTGGGAGACCACCCACTATGTCCCTTACCTTCGCCATTTCCTTGGGTATCCGGGCGAGGACGTCTCCGGGTCTGACCGTCAGGTCCTTAACCACGTAATATCTGTGTTGTATCTGGGTTTCCTCAGCCTCGGAGCAGGTGGGGCACACGCTCCACTCGAGGCTCATCTTCTCGGAGGGGATGTTGAGTATGGAGTTGACGGGGAGGTCGTAGGTGAGCTCCTCTCCTGTGGCTGTAACGACCACAACCCTGGGGGTGTGGAGCATGGCGTCCTTTGGTCTCATGAAGGATATGATCGTTGCCGTCTTTCCGGTCAGAGCGTCCCTTTCCTCCCTTACGGTAACGTCCAGGATTATGTCCCTGAGCTCCACCCTTCCTTCTTCCTCGGCTATTATGTAGGTGTTGAAGGGATCCCACTCGGCGAGGGAGGTTCCCTCCGCTACCTCCTGTCCCTCCTTCACAAGGATCCTGGCTCCGTAGGGGACCGCGTGTCTCTCCACAACCCTGCCTTCCCTGTCCTCTATGCCGACCGCTCCCTCCCGGGAGATGTTTATGATCTCTCCCTTCCTGTTCTCTATGAGTCTGAGGTTGTAAAACTTCACCCTTCCCGAGCTCTCGTTTATGAGGACGTTCTGGATCTTCTGAGCTGTTGCGGCACCTCCTATGTGGAAAGTTCTCATGGTGAGCTGGGTTCCGGGCTCGCCTATGGACTGGGCGGCTATGACACCCACCGCCTCACCGATGGATACGATCTTACGCTGGGAGAGATCCCATCCGTAACACATGGCGCAGACGCCGCGCTTGGCTTCGCAGGAAAGGGGAGACCTTACCCTTACCTTCTCCACGCCGGATTTAGCTATCCTGTCCGCTAACTTCTCATCGATGACCTCGTTGCGTTTCGCCACCACGTCGCCTGTGTAGGGGTCTATCACGTCCTCTGCGAGGACCCTGCCGAAGATCCTGTCCCTGAGGGGAACCTTCTCCTCACCGCCTTCGACGATGGGTTCTATCTCTATGCCCTTGAGGGTTCCGCAGTCCTCTTCGGTTACGGTGATGTCCTGAGCCACGTCCACCAGGCGACGGGTAAGGTAGCCTGCAAAGGCGGTCTTCAGCGCTGTGTCCGCAAGACCCTTCCTCGCACCGTAGGTGGATATGAAGTACTCGAGAACCGAGAGACCTTCCCTGAAGTTGGATATGATGGGGGTTTCTATGAACTCACCCGAGTGCTTTGCCATCAGACCCCTCATGCCGGCGAGC
>DRNB01000288.1 GCA_011375045.1 Aquifex aeolicus | reverse complement strand
GAAGGACACAGCGTTGTCGGGATCGAGGTAGTATACGGGGTGGGCGAACTCCGTTCCCGGCGGGTACTGAAAGGGGATCACGGGAACGCTCGCAGCGTCCCCCTCGTAGCGGGAGGGTATGCGGATATCGCCCACCTCCGTGCCTCTGCAGACCTCACCCGGTTTCACACCTTTCACCGCACATTCGACTATGGCAAGGTTCCTCTTGTAGAGGTTCCAGTCGGGAACACCCCCGCTCCTTCTGAACTCCTCCGGAAGTCTGATAAAGGTGGAATCTATCCTTCCGTTTGTGGGGAAGAAACCGGGAAAGGGCTTCCATCTAAAAGCTCTCCACCCTGTCCTTTCACCGGTCGTGGGATCGAGAAGGAAACCCTCCGAATCCACGTTTACAAGGGAGTAAGTTCCCCCACTGTAGGAGTATATAGGCGGGACATCCGGAAAATACTCTAAGGAGGATCTCCCCCTGTTCCTGTACGCCCGCATCCAGTTATCGCTTCTTATCCAGTTTTCAATCTCGCTGTCGGAGGGGGAGGGAACGTGTCCTAAGGTCAGATCGGGTCTGATTGCGTTGAGCCACGGATTTCCCAGCGTCAGTATCTCCTCGGGAAAGGTGTAAGCGAAGGTAAGTCCCGTATCCTCTAACTCCGTTGCGTAGGGTGTGTTTGCCTTCGTGTGGCAGACGTAGCAGGGGTTTGCAACCGCCTTCCCCCTCTTGACCACACCTGTATCCGTATAGCACTCGAGGGGGATGTTGGGTTCAGGGTTTACCCCTTTGGAGGCGAATATCTCCTCAGGGGAGGGAGCCTCCTCATCGCAGGAGGTAAGGAGAAACGCCGGCAGGAGAAGGAGCAGGAGCTTTGTGCTTTTCATACCCAACCACCTCCAAGCAAATGAAATTAAAACCCAATCTCAATATCTAATTCTATGATCTACATCATTCCCCTTGCACCCCTCCGGGACGGAGGTTAGAATTTTTCAAGGAGGTGGAGGAAATGCCTGTATTTGTGATGCTAACCACGCTGACGGAGGAGGGTGCAAAGACCCTGAAGAACAAGCCTGAGAGGATAAAGGAGGTGGATCAGGAGGTTATGGACCGCTTCGGTGTTAAGATCCTCGCCCAGTATGCGGTTATGGGACCCTACGACTTTGTAAACATCTTGGAGGCTCCGGACAACGACACGATCGTCAAGATGGCGATAGAACTCAACTCCAGAGGAACAATAAGAACCCTCACCATGCCGGCGATAGAAATCGAGCGTCTCGTGGAGGACCTCAGGGAACTGCAGGGTTGATTCCCGCCTCCTATCTTATCTATCATGGTGGAGCGCAGAAAAACCCGGCAGATCAGAGTGGGTGATGTCCCCGTGGGGGGATCCGCCCCCGTGGTGGTTCAGTCCATGACCTCGACCAAAACGAGGGACGTCGAGGCTACCCTCGAACAGATAAACAGACTCCACAGAGCCGGCTGTGAGATAGTCAGGGTTGCGGTCCCCCACAGGGAGGATCTGGAAGCCCTCGAGGATGTAGTTAAAAACTCCCCCATCCCCGTCGTGGCGGACGTGCACTTTGCTCCCTCCTACGCCTTCCTTTCCATGGAGAAAGGCGCTCAGGGAGTAAGGATAAATCCGGGGAACATAGGCAGGGAGGAGATAGTCCGGGAGATCGTCGAAGAGGCTAAGGCGAAAGGCGTGGCGATCAGGATAGGGGTTAACTCCGGATCCCTCGAAGGAGACCTTCTCGAAAAATACGGCTACCCCTGTGCGGACGCCCTGGCGGAGAGCGCCCTCAGGTGGTCGGAGCGCTTCGAAAAGTGGGGTTTCACCAACTACAAGGTTTCCATCAAGGGATCCGACGTTCTCCAGAACGTAAGGGCAAACCTCATCTTTGCGGAGAGGACTGACGTGCCCCTTCACATAGGGGTAACGGAGGCGGGCATGGGCAGGCGGGGTATCGTCAAGTCCGCCGTCGGGATAGGTGTCCTGCTCTATATGGGTATAGGAGACACGGTGAGGGTTTCCCTTACAGAAGATCCTGTTGTGGAGGTGGAAACAGCCTACGATATACTCAGATCCCTCGGTCTCAGAAGCAGGGGCGTTGAGCTGATCTCCTGCCCAACCTGCGGCAGGATAGAGGTGGATCTCCCCAAGATCGTGAGGGAGGTGGAGGAGAAGTTAGAGGGGGTGGATCAGTCCATCAGGGTGGCTATAATGGGGTGCGTGGTGAACGCCATGGGTGAGGCGAGGGAAGCCGACGTGGGTTTAGCCTGCGGGAGGGGTTTCGGCTGGATATTCAGAAAGGGCGTTCCCCTGAGGAAAGTCCGCGAGGAAAACATGACACAAGAGCTCCTTCGGGAGATTGCGGAGCTGAAGGAGGAAGGAACTAAAGAAGAGTAAATAGGAGAACCGTATTCTCCTATAATTAACCATAAATGGAGTTCGAAGCGGTAATCGGTCTCGAGATCCACGTCCAGATGGATACGGAAACAAAGAT
>DRNB01000287.1 GCA_011375045.1 Aquifex aeolicus | reverse complement strand
GGGGGAGAGCCTCATAGTGAACGACGCTTACGCCGACAGCCGGTTCAACCCCGAGGTCGACAGGGAAACAGGTTACAGGACGCGCAACATCCTCGCCATACCCCTCTTCGACAAGAAGGGGAACATATTAGGCGTTTTTCAGGCGGTAAACAAGCTGAGGGGAGGCTTTTCCGCCGAGGATCTCGAGCTCTTCACCCTTCTGGGTGGTTACGCCTCCTCCGCCATAGAGAACTCCATCCTTCAGGCGAAGATAAGGGAGGCTTACAGGGAAGCGGTCATGAGGCTTTCCCACGCGGCGGAATACAAGGATCCCGAAACCTACAACCACATAGTAAGGGTGGGTCTGTACACAAAGCTCATGGCGGAGAAGCTGGGACTGGAGAGGGAGGTGTGCGAGAACGTGATGATGGCGACACCCATGCACGACATAGGCAAGATAGGGATCCCCGACGCCATCCTCCTCAAGAAGGGGAAGCTCGACGACTGGGAGTGGGAGGTCATGAAGAGGCACACCCTCATAGGCTACGAGATACTCAGGGACAGTTCGAGCGAGCTGCTCCAGATGGCTGCTCTGGTCGCTCTCGACCACCACGAAAGGTGGGACGGGACAGGCTACCCCGCCGGGAAAAGGGGGGAGGAGATAAGCCTGTGGGGAAGGATGACCTCCGTGGCGGACGTCTTCGACGCTCTCCTCTCTAAAAGACCCTACAAGGAACCCTGGACCCTCGAGCGGACGGTGGAGCACATGAGGGAGCTGAGGGGAAGATCCTTTGATCCCCAGCTGATAGACATCTTCCTCGACAGCCTCGATGAGGTGGTGAAGATCAGGGAGAGATACAGGGACGAGGAGCAGTAGTTTTCATCTTTGACAGCCACCTGCGGGGAAATATAATTAAAGCGTGCCTGAAAAAGCCAGGGGGTTCGTTAAAAAGGTAACCCTTGAGATGGTCTATGAGGTTGTTGATGAAAGAACAAAGGAGATACTGGAAAGAATCAGAAAAATAGAGGAAAGGCAAGAAGAGGACTTCAGATATTTAAACCAGAAGATAGATACACAAACAGGTCAGGTAAGGAACGAAATGGGACAGCTGAGACAGGAAATAGGTCAATTAAGACAGGAAATAGGACAGCTGAGGCAGGAAATGACTCAGATGAGGGAGGAGTTTAAAACGGAAATACATAGATTGGACAGGAAAATTGATACAATTAGCCAAGAGTTTAAAACCGAAATAAATAGACTTGATGAAAAAATTGACAGGATGAATCAGAGGATTGACACAGTTATACAGATGCTTTCGGAGATTATAAGATCAAAATAAGCCCGCGGGGAGCGGGCTTGGGAAAGGTTAGGAGCAATCACCCACGCTTCCCGTAGTAGCTTTAGCACCCCATTTGGTGTTGTTAATACCATCATCAGTTATATCACATCCGGCTCCACCGCTTATAGCAGAGTATGGGTCTACGGCTGTATTGTTCCTTCCACCGCTGACGGAGGAAAACCGGCCGTAAGCTGTGTTGCTGTAGCCACCGCTGACAGAGGAGTAGGAACCGGAAGCTGTGTTGTTCAAGCCACCGCTGACGGAGGAAAACCAGCCGGAAGCTGTGTTATCCCTTCCACCGCTGACGGAGGAATACCAGCCGGAAGCTGTGTTGCGTGGGCCGCCGCTGACGGAGGAGTAGGGACCAGCTGATATATTGTCCCGACCACCCGTCACCGTAGCATACTCTCTTGATATCACATTACCGAATCCCGCCACTATACCGCCGTAGGACGAGTAGGCATTCTGGTCTCCCACTATAAGATTGTGTGAACCGGTTTTGAAGTCTTTACCCCATATACCTCCATTATTCCGGCAATCCGTTTCATTATTCCAATACTGGCCTAGTGAGCAGGTATCTCTTAAAGGGGTATCTTGCCTCGCTGTATTGTAACCGATAATGAGGTTTCCGAGACCGTTTACCTGATCTGTCTGTCCCGTACCGTTAACAATTTGAAGGTTGACACCAGAGAATCTTATAAGTGTTCCTCCGCTTACATTTGGATCAGGCATCACCTCAATATAACTATCCATTGCCATAACATTGCTATTTTCAAGCGCCTGTATCCTATTCTGGAGCTGAGTTACAAGGTTTTGAAGGCTTTGAACCTGATTTTGAAGGTTTTGAACCTGCTGTTGCAACTGCTGTATCCTGCTGTTGTTATCATTCACAGCATCCCGAACAGCATTGAAGTTGGCGTTGACCTCCTCCGCCCTCGCCGGTGTGTTCGGCTGAAAGGTGTAGGGTAGGTTAACTTCACCCGCAAAAGAAGCAGCCAGAAGCAGAACGAAGGACAGAAAGCCGTAAACAACGCTCATCCCTCTCATCTGCACACCTCCCTTCGGGTTTTACTCAGCCCAGGTTCCCTTATCCCACTCCATCTGATTCCAGATGTTTGATTCGGCTGGATCGGGTTGCTGGATCTGCCCCCCACCTCCACCTCCATCACCTCCACCACCTCCACCGCCTCCGCAGGCGGTCAGAAAAAGGCTAAGTGTGGAAAAGGTAAGAAGGAGAAGGAAGCCTCGCAGTTTCATCATCCTACCTCCCCACAGGTCTTACGGAATCAGAGGGAAGGAAGAAGCTTCTTAAGACCCCTCTCCTCCCGCAGTCTGATTCCTCTTAGTTAGGAATCATAATATACGGATTTCCGGCTCAAATCAAGGGGTCAGAGAGTTTTCCCGGGAGAACCTTATCAGCTTATAGTGGTCTATCAGGTCTCTGGCTGTCAGACGTCCTGGAATCTTGCTGTCCACTTTCGCAGGATTTTTCAACAGCCTCACAGAAGTTTGACAGCCACCTGCGGGGAAATATAATTAAAGCGTGCCTGAAAAAGCCAAGGGGTTTGTTAAAAAGGTAACCCTTGAGATGGTCTATGAGGTTGTTGATGAAAGAACAAAAGAGATACTGGAAGTCATAAAAAATATAGAAAAAAGACAGGAGGAAGATTTCAGATACCTGAACCAGAAGATAGATACACAAATAGGTCAGGTAAGGAACGAAATGGGACAGCTGAGACAGGAAATAGGACAATTAAGACAGGAAATGACTCAGATGAGGGAGGAGTTTAAGACAGAAATACATAGATTGGACGAGAAGATTGACAGGATGAATCAGAGGATTGACACGGTTATACAGATGCTCTCGGAGATCATGAGATCAAAATAAACCTGCCAAAGGATCAGAACGAACCTGATCTCAGCCTTCTGTGAACTGCAAGATAGGGAGGTGTTCTGAAGTGGGGGTGTCTGTGAACGAAGTAGTAGCGCGCTATGTGGTAGCTCGTGTCGAAGCCGTAGAAGCTGAGCCTCATCCTTCTGAGCTCCTCCTCCCTGCATCTTTTTATCTCCTTCAGCCAGCGGGGATCCTCCCGCTCCCTTCTCTTCTCCTCCACAAACTTTGCAAAATGGGGGGAGTCAATAAAAGACTCTATCTTCTCCCTGAGCTTCCTTCTGAACTCGGCGGGTGTCTTCCCGAAGCAGTCGTCTATAAGACCCGTATCCCTCGCCTTTGTGGCGCTGAGGGGAAGTCTCCCCCCCATTATCTCCCCGACCCTCTCCTCACCCACCCTCCTGGGGAGGGTGTAGGTCCAGAACTCAGAGCCGTAAAGGTTTCCCATGTTCCTGTAGTGGGGGTTTAGAACCACCCCTTCCCGGGCAAAGACCAGATCGCAGGTCAGAGCGAGGAAAACTCCCCCCGCTCCGGCGTTTCCCTGCATACCTGCCACGGTGAGCTTATCCGACGTTTTCAGGATCTCCTCGCAGAGGTCGTCCATAGCTCTTATGTTCCTCCAGGATTCCTCCGCCGGACTCTCCGCGTTCTCTATGGTGTTGAGGTTCATACCGTTGGAGAAGAAGTCCTCCTGACCCAGAAGGACCAGAGCCTTCACAGGTCTTCTCTTTGCGTGCCTGACGGTTCTGAGAAGCCTGAGGCATTGCTCCGTCGACATGGCACCGTTGTAAAACCTGAAGTGGATGTAACCTATCCCCCTTTCCTCCTCGTAGAGGATCTCCCTGTAGGTTTCCGCGTCCGTGTCCTCCCAGGGATCGAGGTCCAGCTCCGGCACCCTGCCCCTGAGTTCGGGAAGAACCCTGAGAGCGGGTAGCTTGATGGCTCTTTTCTCCTTCTCCCTCACGTGGGTTATCCAGACCGCCCCGTCCGCGGTGCCCACGCAGACAGCCTCGTCCCTCACGGCGATGATCTCTCCGGGGGATCCCCTGAGTCTCCCCTCCGGGAAAGCGTTGTAGAGGTAAAGCTCCCTGCCCAGAAGAACTCCGGGTGCGCCCGGCTGACTGTCCGAAGCGTAAACCTTCCGCAGGACGTCTCCGGTGCCGTCCCTCTCCCAGTCTATCCTGCGCAGCTCATCTCCCACGGGGGGATTCCACACGCCTCCCGACTGAGGTTCGGGTTTCGGATCCCCCTCCACAGCTTCCAGCACGCACTCCACCGCCGCCTCCGTAACCTCGTTCCTGTAAACGCTCGACTTCCTCCCGAAGCGCATCGGAAACGTTCTGTGCACCCAGACGTCGCCGGCGTCATACTCTTCGGTCGCTTCGAGAAGGGTAACGCCCCACACCCTCTCCCCTCTGAGGATAGCCCAGTCGAGAGCGGAGGGACCCCGGTCCCCGGGTGGACCGGGGTGTATCACAAG
>DRNB01000286.1 GCA_011375045.1 Aquifex aeolicus | reverse complement strand
GTTCCCTCCCCCCAAAACCTCCACATCGCCGAAGGTTACGTTCCCCCTCCCGTCCTTGGGAAGGTTCTCATAGACCGCCCTGAAGGAGCCCACGTCGCTCCAGCCCATCTGCACGGGGACAACAGCCCTCCTTTCAGTTTTTTCGAGGATCGCATGATCGAAGGAGAGGTCCGGATACTCGCTGAACCTCTCCACAAACTCGTCGTAGCTCACGCCCAGATCGACCTCCGGAAGCAGTCTTCTGAAGTCCGCAACCGCCCTCTCCACCCTGAAGAGGAAGATACCGCAGTTCCACAGGTGCCTTCCGTCGGCGCTGTAGGCTTCGGCTCTCTCCCTGTCGGGTTTCTCCACGAACTCCTCCACCTCGAAGAGGTCCCCCGGCAGCTCTTTGCCCAGCCTTATGTAACCGTAGCCGGTCTCCGGATAGGCTGGCTTTTCACCGAAGAGGACCACGTAACCTTCAGCCGTTGCCCTCAGACCCTTCTCCACAGCCCGCAGGAAGGCGGAGGAATCCCTTATCAGATGATCGGAGGGAAGAACAAGGACGTCCTCCGTCGGGGGAACCTCGAGGCTCAGAAGCCTCTTCAAGCCCAGAGCTATGGCTGGCGCGGTGTTCCGGGAACGGGGTTCGGTTACGGTGCGGACTCTGGAGAGACCCAGCTCGCTCAGCTCGTCCCTGACGAGCCACTCGTATCTTCTGGCGGTAACCACAAATATGTCCTCCTCCCCCGCCGTTTTCAGCGCCCGGAGGACCGTTTCCTGAAAGAGGGATCTCTCCGAAAAGAGCCTTATAAACTGCTTGGGGAAATCCTCCCGGGAAAGGGGCCAGAGTCGGGTTCCGCTCCCCCCGCACAGGATCAGGATCTTCATCGGTTAATATTTTAATGTGAGGGTAGCTCTCCTTGGTAGATGGAACGCCACCTGCGGGGTTTCCCTCCACGGGGAGCTTGTAGGCAGGGAGCTCCTGAGAAGGGGATGCTCCCTGAGGGTGTTCGCCCCTTTTCCTGAAAGCGCCGGAAGGTGGTGGCACCACAAGATAGTGAGGAGGGACGAGGACTTTGTCCGGCGCGTGTATGCGGAGCTTTCCCCCGAAGGGGAGGAGGGTCATCTGGATCCCGGGGACGTCCTCTCGGAGCAGTTCGACGTCCTGCTGGTGGAGTCCTACGAAAAGCTTCCCTACCGGGACGTGGAGGAGCTTGTAAGGCGCCTGCGGGAGAAGGGGATCCCCACCGTCGCGGTTGTTCACGAGAGCTGTCCGGAGGATCTCAGATACAGCGATCTGTCCGTCTTTTCCACCCTCGTGATCTTCGATGAGCGGTATCTGAAGGAGGTTTTAGGGGAGAGAGCAGAAGGCACAAGGGTGGAGATCCTGCCCTACCCCTGCTTGCCGGTCAGGGAAGGTGGCAGGAGGTTTGGGGAGGACGGGAGGATTGTCTTCTTCTCCTTCGGAAGACAGCCCGTCGGGGAGTACAGGGACTTTCTCACCGCTCTCAGAAAACTCAGGGAGGATTACCCCCGGATAGTTTACCGGGTGGTCAGAGCCGGAGAACCTCTCGGTGCAAAGGAGGAGTGGATCCTTGAGGAGCAGAAGGTTCTGGATCTGGAGGAGATATACGCCCTCCTGCACAGCTCGGACGTCCACCTGCTTCCCAAGGGGAGGACGAACAGGGTTGTGGTCTCCTCCACCCTCTACCAGACCCTCGGTTCCCTGTGCATCACCGTCGCTCCCGACACCCGCTTCTTCGAAACCCTCCCCCGGGCAGAGGAGGCGCCGGTGGTTCTGTACAGAGACAGCTCCGATCTGGAGCTGAAGTTAAGGGAGCTTCTGAACAACCCGGAGCTGAGGGAAAGGGTAAGGGAGAACGCCCGGCGCTTTGTGGAGGAAAACAGTCTGCCGAAGGTGGTGGACGGGTTTATAAAGCTCTTCGACCGGCTGTCCCCTTAGGGACTTACCCCCAGTTCCTTCAGCTTCTCCAGAACCCTCTCCCTCTGACCCTTCTCCCCTTCCTTTCCCTTTTCGAGAAGCATCAGGGATCTTTTGTAGTATCTCACCGCGGAGTCGGGGTAGCCCATCTTCAGCAGGACGTCCCCCACGTGCTCGTTGACCACGGGATCGTCGTAAACCCTCCGCAGAGCGTCCAGAAGGTACTGGACAGCTCTTTCGTAATCACCCTTGAGATAGTAAACCCAGCCCATGCTG
>DRNB01000285.1 GCA_011375045.1 Aquifex aeolicus | reverse complement strand
CTGAGGATGTCTAAGGGTCTCTGAAGGAAAAAGTCAGGTTTGAGGTTATCCGGCTTTGCGTAGCCCCACAGAGCCAGAGCTGTTCTTGTGCCGGCGGACAGCCCCGCGTGAACGTCCGTGGACGTGTCCCCCACCATAACGGCGTTCTCGGGGTGCTCCCCTAAGATGCGGAGGGCTTCCAGCAGGGGAAGGGGGGAAGGCTTCTTCTCCGGAAAGGTGTCCCCTCCCACGATCAGATCGAAAAGATCCAGCAGATCGAGGCGCCTCAGTATCTCCTTAGACAGATCCTCCAGCTTGTTGGTTACAACCACTAAGCGTCTGCTCCTCTCCCTGAGCTCCCTCAGAACCTCCGGAATCCCCTCGTAGGGTCTGGTTCTGACCACCGGATTGCTGAGGTAGTGTCTTCTGAACACCTCCGCGTACTCCTCCCTGAATTCCTCACCGAGAACCTTCTCCAGGAGGACCCTTATGCCCCCTCCCACGAGAGCCCTCACGTCGGGGGGCATCCTGTTAGCCTTTCCTATCTCCTCGAGGGTTAACCTCAGCGAGAGCGCTATGTCCTCGGCGGAGTCTATGAGCGTTCCGTCGAGATCGAAGAGAAACACCCTCATGCACAGCCTTTCCTCTTGACGTAGGTGTTTACGTCCTCCTGTCTGTAGGCTTCGGTCTTGACGTAGTCTATTATGCAGATCAGCTGCTGAGGGTAAACGTAACCGGGGATCTGGAGTATTATGTTCCCGTCCCTGTCGTAGAAGATGAGGTAGGGGAAGGAGAGCGCGTTAAGTTTCTTGGCAAGTTCGTTTTCGCTGAGTTCGAACACGCTCCCCCCAAAGTTAGCCTTTACGGGTGCCTTGCTCTCGTACAGGATCCTGAAGAGATCTATGTCCCTCAGAGCTTCCTGAAGGTTCTTCTCCGTCTCTATATCCTTGTTCAGCTGCTTGCAGTATATACAGCTCTTGCTCTCCACTATCAGGAGAGCGTACTTCTTCTGGGGAATTATACTCTTCTCCTCGAGGGTCTGGGCTGACGTCTCGCTGTAAGGGGTTTCCCCCTTCTGACCCTCGCAGGCAACGATCAGAAGAGCGAGTATAGCTGTGATAAGTCTGAGCATTCTTCCGCCTCCGTCTTCAGAATAAATATTTAGACCCTCAGTCCAGCTTTTCAAGGGTGCTCCTTATCCTCTCTATACCCTTTTCGAGACTTTCCCTGTCGAGAGCGTAGGAGATCCTCAGGTAACCTTCCGCTCCGAAAGGCGAGCCGGGAACGCAGGCTACTTTCCCCTTCTCTAAAAGCTCCTGAGCGAGCCTCACGTCCCCTCCGATCTTGGAAGCGTAGGTAGAGAAGTTGGGAAACAGGTAAAAGGCACCCTTTGGCCTGTGCACGCTCACGCCGGGTATTTCTTCGATAAGCTCACAGGCTCTGTCCCTCCTCCTCCTGAACTCCTCCCTCATGGCTTCCACGTACCTTGCGGATTCCGGATTCCTCAAAGCCTCCAGGGCACCGAACTGGGCGAAGGTCGTAACGTTCGAAACGGTCTGGCTGTTGAGGTCAGCAATAACCCTGGCGAACTCGGGCGGACAGGCAACGTACCCTACCCTCCAGCCCGTCATCGCAAAGGTTTTGGAGAAGGCGTTTACCGTGAAGGTTATCCTCCTTACGTCCTCAGACAGCGACGCCACGCTCACGAACTCCTCTCCATCGTAAACGAAGGCTTCGTAGCACTCGTCGGAGATCAGGAAGACACCCCTCTCGAGACACAGCTGGGCTATCTCCGCGAGCACCTTCTTAGGGTAAAGGGCACCCGTCGGGTTGTTGGGTGAGTTCAGGATCACCGCCTTTGTTCTCTCGGAAAAGCGCTCCGCTATCCGCTCCGCGCTGGGAACAAAGCCCTCCTCTTCGGACAGGGGCACCACGACCGGAACACCGCCCAGCAACCTTATCTGTTCGGGGTAGGTTACCCAGTAGGGTGAGAGGAGGATCACCTCGTCTCCCTCGTCCAGAAGCGCCATGAAGATCAGGAAGAGAACCATCTTAGCCCCCGCGGAAACCACTATCTCGGAAGGGTCGTAGGCTACACCGTTCTCCCGCAGGAGCTTCTCCGCTATCGCCTCCCTCAGCTCAGGGATGCCCGCTGAGGGTGCGTACTTGGTCTTCCCCTCCCTCAGAGCTCTGAAACAGGCTTCCTTGACGAACTCCGGTGTGTCGAAGTCGGGCTCCCCCGCTCCGAAGCTGACCACGTCCTCACCCCTTCTCCTCAGCTCCTTCGCCTTTGCGGTTATGGTGAGCGTTGCCGAAGGTTTCAGCCGGGATACCCTTCTGGATAGCATAGGGAAATATTATAATTATTTACTCATGGTCGATAGGGAGTGGGTAGAGAAGATCGCCCGGCTAGCACGCCTCAGTCTGAGTGAGGAGGAGATCTCCCTCTTCCAGAGGCAGCTGGGCGATATACTCCACTTTGTGGAGCAGCTTTCGGAGCTTGACACGTCGGAGGTCGAACCTTATATTCAGAAAACTGAAGCAACGCCCATGAGAGAAGACAGGGCAGGCGTTTCCCTTTCTCAGGAAGAAGCCCTCATGAACGCTCCCCAGCGGGAGAAGGGTTTCTTCGTGGTTCCGAGGATAGTGGAGGTCTAACTTTATGACACAGCAGGTTGTAAGCGAGAAGAGGAAAGCCCTCGAAGCTTCGATAGCGAGCATAGAAAAGAGGTTCGGGAAGGGAGCCATAATGCCCCTGCGGGCGGCGGAGAACGTTAAGGTGGATGTCATACCCACGGGTTCCCTTGCCCTCGACATAGCCACCGGCATAGGAGGTATCCCGAGGGGCAGGATCATCGAGATCTTTGGTGTCGAATCCTCGGGTAAGACGACCCTCGCGCTTCACGTGATAGCTCAGGCTCAGAAGGAGGGGGGCGTTGCCGTATTCATAGACGCTGAACACGCCCTCGATCCCAAATACGCCCGGAACTTGGGCGTCGATGTGGAGAACCTCTACATATCCCAGCCCGATTACGGGGAGCAGGCTCTCGAAATAGCCGAAAGTCTGATAAACAGCGGCGCGGTCGACGTCATCGTTATAGATTCGGTTGCCGCCCTCGTCCCCAGGGACGAACTCGAGGGGGAGATGGGTGAGGCTCAGGTGGGTAAGCAGGCTCGGCTCATGTCTCAGGCTCTCAGAAAGCTCAAGGGTATAGTTCACAAGAGCAACACCGCCCTCATATTCATAAATCAGATAAGGGAAAAGATAGGTGTGATGTTTGGAAATCCGGAAACTACGCCCGGAGGGCGTGCTCTCAAATTCTTCTCCGACATGAGACTCGAAGTGCGCAGGCTGGGCGATATAAAGGACGGCAACGAGAAGGTCGGTTACAGGGTGAAGGTCAGGGTCGTCAAGAACAAGCTCGCTCCTCCCTTTCAGGAAGCCGAGTTCGACATGATATACGGTGAGGGGATATGCAGGCTCTGCGACCTTGTGGACGTGGCGGTGGACAGAGGGGTGATCACCAAGAGCGGGTCCTGGTACAGTTACGGGGAGCAGAGGATAGGGCAGGGTAAGGAGCAGGCCAAGAGGTTCCTGCGGGAGAATCCGGAGATAGCTCGTGAGATAGAGAAGAAAGTGAGGGAGGTATCGGGTCTTGCTACAGCTGATTCTGAAGAAGGCGATCGAGGCTGAAGCGTCGGACATCCACCTCAAGGTAGGCTCACGGCCGGTTTACAGGATCCACAAGAAGCTGGTCGTCGATGAGGAGTTTCCGGTTATAGACAACGACCACTTCCAGCTTTTTTTCGATGAGGTGGTGGGACGCAGTCAGAAGAAGCGTCAGGAGTTCGAGGAGTGGGGGGAGATAGACCTCTCCTACTCGCTTCCGAGGGTTTCCCGCTTCAGGGTCAACGTTTACAGGCAGAGGGGCACGCCGGGTATGGCTTTCAGGGTGATACCCTTCGAGATCCCCCCCTTCAACACGCTCAACCTGCCGCAGGTTATGCTCAAAACCGTCCTCTCCAGCAGCAAGGGGCTGATCCTCGTTACGGGACCGACCGGTTCGGGTAAGTCCACAACCCTCGCCTCCCTCATAGAGGAGATAAACAAGTCCTTCCGGAAGGTGATCGTTACCATCGAGGATCCCATAGAGTATCTGCTCAGGGACAAGCTTTGCTTCATAGTCCAGCGGGAGGTGGGTCTCGATACCCAGAGCTTCGCGAGGGGTTTGAGGGCTGCTCTGAGGGAGGATCCGGATGTCATAATGGTGGGTGAGATCAGGGACACGGAAACGGCTGAGATAGCTCTTCAGGCGGCGGAAACGGGACACCTCGTCCTCTCCACCCTCCACACCCTCGACGCCAAGGAGACGGTGAACAGGCTCATCGGTATGTTCAAGCTCGAAGTGCGTGAGCAGATCAGACAGATGATAGCCAGCACGCTGATAGCCGTCTTCTCCCAGCGTCTCCTGCCCCGGGCGGACAAGAAGGGTGCCATTCCGGCCGTCGAGATAATGCTCAACACGGGGGCGGTGAAGGAGGCGCTGCTGGATCCGGACAGGATCGATGAGATCCCCGAGCTTATCGCAAAGGGCAAGGCTGCTTACGGCACCCAGACCTTCGATCAGCACTTAGAGGAGCTTTACAGGAAGGGGCTGATAGATTACCACACGGCTCTCCTCTACGCCTCCAAGCCTGCGGATCTCGAACTCAAGCTAAAAGGTATCTCCTCGGGCGGTGTGAGCTTTTAAAATCTATCCTTGTCAACCACTCCTCCCTGACGGAAGGAGCTTGCAGGTGAGGTTAGCCATGCATAGCACAGCCAACACTCCCCACATAGGGACGGTTGACAGCGCCCCACACGGAGGAACCTGCCTCTCCGTGCCCCGACTTCCCTTCAAGGGAAGCCAGATAGTTCCTAACTATGTTCCTGCTGGCGTTAAGATCCGCGTTGAGCTGATAGCCACACCTCTTACACACAAAGTGCGCCTGGTCCTTCCTGTTCCCTCTGGATATGTGCCCGCACCTGCTGCACTTCTGAGAGGTATAGCGTGCATCTACATAAACCACCCTTATCCCCTTTGCCTGTGCCTTATACTCTATCAACCTCCGGAGCTGAGCAAAGTTCCAGCTGTGTATCCATCGTCTGTTTTGTTTGCTTACCCTTATCCTTCTCCTTATACCTTTAAGCTTCTCAAGAACTATCACACCTCCAGCAGGAACAAGCTCTACTATCTCCTTCGCTACCTTATGGTTAACCGCAGTCCTAAACCGTTTCTCCCTCCGAGAGAGCTTTTTAAGGTGTCTTCTGGCAGAGGGAGTGCCTTTGGACTGCAGACGTCTCCTGAGAGCCTGATACCTCTCAGATACAGCTCTTATGTGCCCTCCATCAAAGAACCT
>DRNB01000284.1 GCA_011375045.1 Aquifex aeolicus | reverse complement strand
TCTCCAGAAGGCGCTCTCTGAAACCCTCCGCGCCGAGCCTGTCCACAAGATACTTTATCCGAGCCTTCACGAAGGATTTTCTGTTTTCGGGATCCTCCCTCCAGAGGTCGAGAACGGCAAGAGCGACTTCGAGAACTCTGTCAGGAGGGATAAAGATCCCTAAGGGACGGGCTATCCTCGGCGTGGAGGACAGTCCCCCACCCACCCAGACCGCAAACCCCGCTCTGTCTTCCCTGAGGGTTCCCACAAAGGCAAGGTCGTGAAGCTCGGGGTGGTTGCAGTGGTAAGGGCAGGCTGAAAGGGAGATCTTGAACTTGCGGGGTAGATCGAAGTAGTCTCTGTGGGAGGGATCCGAGAAGAAATCCGTCAGCTCCCTGAGGCTCCCCTCGACGCTGAAGAGCTCATCCCTGTCGAGCCCTGCCACAGCGCAGGAGGTTATGTTTCTGACCGTATCACCGCACGGTCCTGGTCTGAAGAGCTCCGCTCCCCGGAGCGTTTCGAAAACCGAGGGGACATCCTCCAGCCTGACGTAGTGGAGCTGGATATCCTGCCTGCTTGTAAGCTCCGCGTAGTTGTTAAACCTGCGGGCAAGCTCCCCCACGACCTTCAGCTGTTCGGGGGTTATCCTTCCTCCGGGGAGCTTTATCCTGAGGACAAAGGTTCCGATCCTCGGCTTGTCGTGGTAGAGCCCATACCACTGAAGTCTGACCAGATCCTCTTCGGGAACCTCCTCGTAGCCTCTGACGACGATCTGATCCAGCTCCTTCAGAATATCGAGAGGGTGCTTCTCCTTCTTGAGGCGCTCCCGCGGGTTCTTGCTGTAAACCTCTTCCCAGCTAACCTTACCCATAGCGTTTCCCTCTGTGCAAGCTTCGTGCCAAAAATTACCCATGTGGAAATCTCTTATTCTCAAGGAACCGGATGAAATATGATCTTGATCTGGTTAACGATTAAACAGGATCTGTATATTTTTTAGACGATGGACAGGGTAATCCTCTTCACAAGGGACGCATCCCTCCGTATAGAGGGGATAGCCGCGGTCGAGGACCTCGATGACAGCACAGCGGGCAGGGTAGTTTTAATGGACATAGATACGGTGGGCTTCTCCCTGCTTCCGGATCTGAAGGGGGAAAACATACTCATAGCCCTGACGGGGAAGAACGCTCCCGGCTACATAATGAAGCTTGTGAGCCTGGGCTTCTACGACGTGCTCCCCAAGCCTGTCGATCGGGAGGAGCTGAAAGGCGTTATCAGGAAGGCGCTCAGGGAGCTGAAGAGGGGCGAGAGGATCGTTTACCTGCCCTCCTCTCCCCTGGAGGATCTCAGGGGGGAGCTGTGCGAGGAGCTGTGCTCCATAGTTGGCGGTTACAGGAGTATGAAGGAGACCCTGAAGCTGACAGGAAAGGCGGCGGCGGTGGATTCCCCCGTTCTCATAACGGGAGAGAGCGGAACAGGAAAGGAGCTTTTTGCCAGAGCCATCTGGAAACTGTCCTCCCGCTGGCAGGGTCCCTTTGTGGCGGTTAACTGCTCCGCCATTCCGGAGACCCTCCTCGAAGCTGAGCTTTTTGGCTACGAGAAGGGAGCCTTTACAGGAGCCCAGGGATCTAAGCCCGGACTCATAGAGGAGGCAAACTACGGTATCCTCTTTCTGGACGAGATAGGAGATCTCCCCCCTGCGATTCAGCCCAAACTCCTCAGGGTTCTGCAGGAGAAGAAGGTCAGGAGACTCGGCAGCAACAGGGAGATACCTGTGAACTTCAGGCTCATATCCGCAACCAACAGGGATCTGAGGGAGCTGAGGAGGGAGGGAAAGTTCAGGGAGGATCTCTACTACAGGATAGCGACGATCCACATACATCTGCCTCCCCTCCGGGAGAGGAAGGAGGACATTCCGGATCTTGTTCACTGCATCCTCAGAAGGGTGGTCAGGGAAACGGGCAAGCCCGTAAAGGGCTACACGGAAAGGTTCATGGAGAGGATACTGAGCTATCCCTGGCCCGGAAACGTCAGGGAGCTGGAGAACACCCTCAGGAAGGCGGTTGCCCTCAACAGCTCAGGTATCTTGGGGGAGGAGGACCTGCGCCTCGAGGGTGATGGAGAGGAGGTAAAGGATGATCTGGAGAGGGCGCTCCGTGCCGAGGTCAGAAGGCTTCTTAGGGAAAGACCCGGAGGCGTTTACCGGGGCATCGTTGAAAAGGTGTCCCGAATCGTGGTGGAGGAAGCCCTCAGGGAAACGGAGGGGAACCAGCTGTTAGCCTCCAAGCTCCTTGGTATAAACCGACTGACCCTCAGAAGGAAGATGGGTTAAAATTACCCCCATGTTCAGGGGATCGATCGTGGCTCTCGTAACCCCCTTCAGGGAAGGGGAGGTGGACTACACAGCCCTGGGGAAGCTGATAGACTTTCACATAAAGAACGGGACGGACGCGGTTCTGGTCTGCGGAACCACAGGGGAATCCCCGACCCTGACCTTCG
>DRNB01000283.1 GCA_011375045.1 Aquifex aeolicus | reverse complement strand
CACCCACCGCGTTCCATATCTCACCGTGGACAAAAACCTTTCCCCTGCCCCTCCTGAAGTCCGTAAGAGCTTCGCCCTCTTCCCCTACCATGGCTTCCGCACCGGTGAGCTTCCTTCTCTTCTGAGCCTTCAGTCCAAGCCTGCCCGCCACCGTAAAGAAGATGGCGCTCGCTAAAACCACCGCCACGATCACGGACTTAGGAAGCTCTCCGTAGGGGGATTCTGGATCGATCAGAAAGAGAGATCCTAAGGCGAGGGAGACTATCCCCCCGATTGCAAGGGCACCGAAGGTTGGTGTAACCAGCTCCAGAGCAAAGAGCAGGATGCCCAGGAGTATCAGGAGAAGACCGAGCCAGTTCATCGAAATCGTGGAGAGCCCGTAAAGCCCCAGCAGGAGGCAGATCGCTCCAACCACCCCCGGAATCACGGCTCCGGGGTTGTAGAGTTCGAAGAAGAGTCCGTAAAAGCCCAGCATGAGGAGCAGGTAAGCTACCGTAGGGTTTGTAAGGATCTTGAGGAGTTCCTCCTTCAGATTCTCCTGAACGTAGACCACCTCCGCTCCCTCGGTTCTCACGGTGATCTTCCGCCCGAACTTGCTGACTTCCCTGCCCTCTATCTTCTTCAGAAGGTCCCACAGATCGTTTGCCATAAGGTCGATCACACCCTCCTTCAGCGCTTCCTCCGCGGACAGGGCAAGGCTCTCGGTAACCATCTTCTCTATAACCGCCACGTTCCTTCCCTTCTCCTTTGCTATGCTCCGCACAAAGGCGAGCATATCCTGAAGAACCTTCTCCCTCATCACGTCCCTTTCCCTGTCCTTCTTCTGCTCTCCGCCCGGAGGTTCACCTATGGTTACAGGATGGGCGGCTCCTATGTTTGTGCCGGGCGCCATAGCTGCTATATCAGCCGATATGGTTATCAGCGCTCCTGCGGAAGCCGCCCTCCCCCCGGGGGGGAAGACAAAGACTACCACCGGCAGGGGGGTGTTCTGGAACCTCTGAACTATCTTCCTCATGGATTCCACAAGTCCGCCGGGTGTGTTCAGCTCTAAAACAAACAGCTTTGCCCCCTCCCTTTCGGCTCTTGTAAGCGCCCTGTCTATGTAATCCGCGGTAACGGGGGTTATGGGAGCGTCCCACTTACCCACAAAGACCGACGGGAAGGAGGTGCTCAGAAGAAGCAGAAGAGTAAAAAGGTAAGCCAAAGGTAAGCCTCCCCTTCCTGTGTCTGAAGCAAAAACAGAGAACGCTCAGCTCTGAGCGCTCAGCATGAGGATACTTCGAAACTCCTCGGACTGTTCCTTCTCCCCCACCAGACCCCTCTCGTGGATCTGCTTGTCCACCCTTCTGGGTTCGAGGCTGTTCACTATGAACTCCATGGCTCTGTAAGCCTTTGAGGTATCCCCGCAGGTGTAAACGTCGACGGTGGCGAGTTCGTGTTCGGGCCAGGTGTGGATGGAGATGTGGGATTCGGACAGGAGGACGACCCCCGTGGCTCCGTGAGGCTGGAACTGGTAGTAGTGGGAGGAGATCTTGGTGAGTCCTGCGACCTTGACGGCGGTTTCCAGGAGGTTTCTTATGTCTTCAGCGCTGTCTATGCGCTCCGCTTTCACACCGTAAAGGTCCGCTAAGATATGCAGTCCGAGGGTCTTTGCCATTTTCTATCCTCCCTTGAGAAGTCTTTGAAGAGTCTGAAGAGCGCAAAGCAACTCATGATGAGCACCTCCTTGAAAGCAAATATACAGTATAATCTTTTTCTGTGAAAAAGACAAGAAAGATCAGGAGCATCAGACCGACCTCCTCCCTTGTGAAGAACGCCCTCTTCAACATACTCGGCAGCGTGGAGGATCTTCTCTTCGTGGATCTCTTTGCCGGAACAGGTCAGGTGGGTCTCGAAGCCGAGCAGAGAGGCGCGCGGGTCATATACGTGGAGAAGAGCAGATCCCTCGCCCAGAAAATCAGGAAGAGGGCAAGGGGGAAGGTGATGGTGGGAGACGCCCTCAGAATTCTGGACAGGATCGGGGAGAAAGCCGACGTGATCTTTGCAGATCCCCCTTACTCCTTCGAAAGCTACCCTCTCCTTATAGAGAAGGCTCTCCGCGCTCTGAAACCCGGCGGTGTGTTTGTGCTGGAGCACGACAAAAGGATCAGGTTCTCCCCCACCGAGGAGAGAGTTTACGGGGACACGGTCCTTTCCTTCTGGAGGAAGGAGGATGAGTGAAGCTGTGTATCCGGGGACCTTCGATCCCCCCCATCTGGGGCATCTCGACATAGTCGAAAGGAGCCTGAAGATCTTCGACAGGGTGATCATAGCGATCGCGGAGCGTCCGAGGAGGCATCTCCTCTTCCCCATAGAGGAGAGGATCGAGATGTTCGGTAAGATGGTCGAACACCTCGGCGACAGGGTCAGGGTTAAGAGCTTCAACTCCCTCCTCGTCGACTTCATGCGGAGGGAAGGCATCCGCATAATAGTCAGGGGGGTCAGGCTCTTCACAGACTTCGAATACGAACTTCAGATAGCCCTGACCAACTACAAGCTGGCTGAGGTGGAAACCGTTTTCATGATGCCCTCTCAGGAGCACATACACATAAGCTCCACCATCGTGAGGGATATAGCCTCTTACTGCGGAAACCTCAGCGGTCTGGTTCACCCCTTTGTAGAGGAGAAGTTGAGGGAAAGGTTCGGATGCGGTTCCTGACCTTCCTCCTGCTCTGGACAGCTGTCGTTCTCGGGGAGGTCTTCTGTGTGGAGGATGTGGAAAACCCCACGAACGATCCCTACATAGGCTATAGCCTTCAGAGGGTAACGGAAAAGGCTCTTCTGGAGGGCGGATTTGTTCTCTCCTGTGAGGAGGGGGCGCGCAGGGTAAGAATCAGGGTAATCTCCCTCGAGGAGATCCCCATAGCCTACACCCCCCGTCAGAGGGTCAGCTCCTACAACATGATTCTCTGGGCTGAGGTGCGGTTAAACGGGAGATCCATAAAGGTAGGTGGAGCGGTTCCCTACACCCTGCCCTCCGGAGGATACGGGGACGTGCCACGCCGCAAGGCTGTGGACGACCT
>DRNB01000282.1 GCA_011375045.1 Aquifex aeolicus | reverse complement strand
AGCGGGGGATTACAGACGCGCTCGCAAGTACATCTCCGTCTCCGGCGAGAACTTCAGACGCTTCTTCTACTCGGCGATCCTCAGCGTAATAGAGGGGAAGCTCCTGCTCGCCTACGAGGATCTTTCCCTTGCGGAGAGGTACGCACGGGGGAACTTCGAAAGGGCGAGGGTTTACTTCTGGAAGTACAGGATACTCAGAGCTTTAGGTAGGAAGGAGTTAGCTTTCTACTATCTGAGGAAGTGTGCGGATCTCTCGGGGTTTTACGCCACCGTTGCGAAGATGTACCTGAAGGAGAAGCTCTACAGCGAACCCACCCTTGTGGTGAAGGGCAACCCCGGCGGCAGGGTAGCCAAGGAGCTGAGGGCTGTGAGGGAGCTTGGCTTTCTCCACTACATGAGGCTCGAAGCCTTCAGGAGGATAGAGGAGATCACCCCCGAGGACGTGTTCGAGCTGGTGAGGGTGGATCCCCACACAGCCATAAAGCTCGCGGTCAGGAAGTTCGGAGCCAACTCCGACATATACAGGGCGATCGCTTACCCCACACCCTTCAGGGTCATCGTGAAGAGAGCTTCACGCCGTTACGGCGTGCCTGAGGCTCTGATTTATGCGGTGATGCGACAGGAGAGTCTCTTCGATCCCATAGCGATCTCCCGCTCGGACGCAAAGGGTCTCATGCAGCTCCTCGACAGCACAGCCAGATGGCAGGCGGAGAGGATAGGCTACGAGCTCAGGGACGTGTTCGATCCGGAAACCAACGTCTTCCTCGGCACAGCCTACCTCAGGTTTCTCATCGATCTGTGGGACGGGGATCTGGTGAGGGCGATCGCCAGCTACAACGCAGGTCAGGGAGCGGTGAGCAGGTGGGTGGATTACAGGGACGACTTCCTCTTCATAGAGACCATACCCTACGACGAGACCCGCAACTACGTGAGGAGGGTTCTGTGGTTTTATTACATCTATGCGGAGAAGCTCTCCTTCAGAGCTGTCCTCTCCTTTCCTCCAGCTCGCTGACCGGCTTTCTGCCGGTGATTCCGTCGTTGAGCTCGTGCCAGAACATTATCGTCTCCTCATCCTCCCGCCAGCAGAGCCATATATAGCGTCCCCCGTAGTAGGAGAGGAAGTCGATCTGCACAGGGTCCACGTTCTTGACCACACCCCCCATCTCCTCTATCCTGAGAAAGTTCCTCTTTATCTGGCTCTCTATCTCCCGGGCTTTCGTCTGGTAGTACATCCTCTCCAGATCGTCCTCCTCCTCCTCCGCCCGGGGGTAGATGTCCATGAGCTCCTCCTTTTTGAGGCTTATGTCTTCGACTATCGGCTTTATCTTCTGAAGAAGCTCCCGTGCCTGTTCGAGGGTAAAAACCTTCATTAGGTTTAAAAATATGATCAGGGTAAAGGAAAGACCAGAGGACTTTTTCGTCAGGGAGCTGAAGAAGCTCCGGTTCACGGAGAGGGGCAGATACGCTTACTTTCTCCTCAGAAAGAGGAACATGACCACCCTCGACGCTCTGAGGCGCGTGGCGGACGTGCTGGGGGTGGACGTGGGGAGGATAGGTTACGCGGGCTTCAAGGACAGGAGGGCGCTGACGGAGCAGTTCATCTCCGTGGAGGGGCTCGGGAACCCCCGGAGCTTCGAGGAGGAGGATCTCAGCCTGACCTTTCTGGGTTTCGGTGAGGAGCCGATCAGGATAGGGGAGCTGGAGGGAAACTACTTCGAACTTACCGTCCGCGGTGTTCACAGGAGCGACTCCTACGTGGAGGAGAGGCTCGCCTTCGTCAGGAGGTTCGGCTTCGAAAACTACTTCGGGGAGCAGAGGTTTGGCTCCGTGAAGCATGCAGAGGAGTTCGTCGTCAGATACCTGATAAGGGGGGATTACGAGGGTGCTCTGAGGGAGTATCTGACCTCCCTGGGGGACCGGAGGCTACGCAGGACGCTCCTGAAAAGCTGGGGCAGGTGGCGGGAGTTCCTCAGACTGATGCCTCAGGACTCGAGGGTAGAGAGGGAGGCTGTGGAGGTTCTCCTCAGGGGTGGATCCTTCAGGGACGCCTTTCTGTCCCTTCCCAGGCACGTGAGGTTGATGTTCTCCTTCGCTTACCAGAGCTATCTCTGGAACAGATACCTGAACACCTTTATCGTCAGATACTTCAGGCACTGCTCCGTTCCCTTCCTCGGGGGCAGGCTCTCCTTCATAACGGAGGTAAATGAGGGGGTGTTCGAGGAGATAAGGGATCTCGAAATCCCCTTCCTCGGGGTGGAGTTCGAGCCGGAGAACAGGAAGATCGCTCTGATAGTGCGTCAGATCCTTGCGGAGGAGGGTCTGGATGAGGAGGTTCTGAACACGGAGCGGGGAGGGTTGAGGCTCTTCAGCGACGGGCTGAGGAGGGCTTTCGTGTTCCCCTCAGATCTCAAGCTCCTCGAGAGGGGAAGGGGCTACCTCAGACTCTCCTTCACGCTCCCTCCCGGAAGCTACGCCACCGTTCTGATCAGAAAGATCCTGTGTTCCCCTCTGAAGACGTAGGGGATATATTAATCAAGCTGTGAGGGTCTCCTTCTGCACCTTAGGATGCAGGATGAACCAGTTCGATACGGATCTGATGCGCTCCCGGTTCATAGAGTCCGGCTACACCGTCGTGGACTTCGAGGAGGAGGCGGACGTTTACGTGGTGAACACCTGCACCGTTACGGCGGGCGGGGACAGATCCTCCCGGCAGGCGATTTACAGGGCGAGGAGGAGAAACCCCGGAGCGCTCATCGTAGCGACCGGATGCTACGCTCAGGTAAAGCCTCAGGAGCTTGCCTCCCTCGGGGAGGTCGATCTGGTGGTGGGCAACACCCACAAGGGGGAGATCCTGAAGCTGGTCGAGGAGGCGCTGGAGAGAAGGGAGAGGAAGGTGGTGGTGGGGGAGATATTCAGACAGAAGGATCTCCGGAACTTCGGAACGGTTCTCTACTTTGAGGGAACCCGTCCCTTCCTCAAGGTTCAGGAAGGGTGTAACAGGTTCTGCACCTTCTGCGTGATCCCCTACGCCCGGGGGAAGGTCAGGAGCGCCGATCCGGAGAGGATACGGGAGCAGGTGGAGCGGATAGCGGAGATGGGTTTTCAGGAGGTGGTCCTTACGGGGACACAGCTCTCCCAGTACGGCTGGGACAGGGGAACCTCCCTCTACAGCCTCCTCCTCAGCCTCTTAGAGGTAAAGGGTATAGAGATATTCAGACTCTCCTCCCTCCACATCGATGAGCTGGAGGAGAACCTCCTGAACCTGATCACCTCGGAGGAGAGGATAGCACCCCACTTCCACCTCTCCCTTCAGAGTGGTTCCGACAGGATCCTGAAGCTCATGGAGCGGGGTTACACGAGGGGTGAGTTTGTCAGGAAGGTGGAGCGGATCCTCTCCGGAAGACCCCACAGCGCCATCGGGACGGACGTGATAGTGGGCTTTCCCACGGAGACGGAGGGGGACTTCAGGGAGACCCTCTCCCTCGTGGAGGATATCCCCTTCGCCTACCTCCACCTCTTCCCTTACTCGGACAGACCCTTTACAAAAGCCTCCCGTATGAGGGGTAAGGTTCCGGAGAGGATAAAGAGGGAGCGCATGGACATCCTCCGGGGGATCGATCTCAAAAAGCGCAGGGACTTTTACGAGAAAAACAGGGGCAGAAAGCTCAGGGCTGTGGTTCTGGACGGGGACCGGCTGCTGACGGAGAACTACATAGACCTCCGCAGGAAAACAAACCGCAGACCCGGCGAGGTCATCGAGGTGGTGGTCTGAACCTGAGGACTCAGAACCTCGCCTCTTTAACGCCTTTCCTCTTCCAGTAGCCGAGGGCTGTGTTCGCTTCGTAGAGAGCCTTCTGAAGCTCCACCAGCTCCGATATTCCCTTGAGGGCGAGGTCCAGAAGACTGTCGAGCTCGTCCCGGGAGAAGGTGTGCTCCTCCCCCATCGCCTGAACCTCCGAGAACCTCCCGCTTCCTGTTCCGACAACGT
>DRNB01000281.1 GCA_011375045.1 Aquifex aeolicus | reverse complement strand
GGGATGGCTCCCCTTCTACCCCACCTTCGACAAGAAGAACCCCCTCGACGTTTACCGGGAAGCCGTAGAAGCCGGATGCAAAACCGATGAGGAGATCATCAACTGGATAGTCCAGCAGTTTAAGGAGGGTAAGTACAACTTCGCCGTAACCGATCCGGACGCGGAGGAGAACCATCTGAAGGTCCTGATAGTCTGGAGGGGTAACCTCATAGGAACAAGTATGAGGGGACAGGAAATCGCCCTCAAGCACTTCCTCGGAACCCACCACAACGTTTTGTGGGACGAGGAGCCAGCCAAGGGTCTTATAAAGGAGGTCAAGTGGAGGGACCCCGCGCCGGTGGGCAAGCTCGATCTCCTCGTCAACCTCAACATCAGGATGGACTCGGTCGCCAACTACGCGGACATCGTTCTACCCGCCGCCTTCTGGTATGAAAAGTACGACGTTACCTTCGGCGACATGCACACCTTCGTCCACCCCCTGACCCCTGCGATCCAGCCTCCCTGGGAGGCGAAGCACGACTGGGAAGCCTTCAAGCTGATAGCCAAGAAGTTCTCGGAGCTTGCCAAAAAGTACTTCCCCGAGCCCGTAAAGGACGTGGTGGTAACAGCTCTCTTCATGGACACACCCGATCAGCTCGCCCAGCCCAACGGAGAGGTAAAGGACTGGAAGTACGGGGAGTGCGAACCCGTCCCCGGCAAAACCTTCCCGAAGATAACCATAGTCGAGAGGGATTACACCAAGATATACGATAAACTCGTGTCCCTTGGACCCAACGTCTGCAAACCGGGAGGTTACGGTTCGAAGGGACACTACGTGGATCTCACCCCCATCGTCGAAGAGGAGCTCAAGAACAACGAGGTCCTCGATGTAAAGAACGGCAGGATTTACTTCGAGAAACCCGAACAGCTCTGCGAACTCATCCTCCAGATATCGCCGGAGGTCAACGGCAGACTGGCGCACATGTTCTTCAAGGAGATGGAGAAGAAGGTGGGTCTGCCCCTCGCGGACCTGGTGGAGCCTGTGAAGGACAGAAAAGTTCACTACAAGGACATAATCTCCCAGCCCAGGAGGATACACACCACACCCCAGTGGGGTGCCATACTGCTGGACGACAAGGGCAATCAGAGAACCTTCGCACCCTGGACCCTCAACGTGGAGAGGCTAAAACCCTGGCACACCCTCTCCGGCAGACAGGAGATTTACTACGACCATCAGGGGTTCAGGGAGTTAGGGGAAGCCCTGCCCACCTACAAGCCCCCTCTGGACATGATCGCCATAGGGGACATAAACCTCAAGAAGGCTGAGCCCAAAGCCAAGGTCCTCAGGTTCATCACACCCCACGGTAAGTGGCAGATCCACAGCTCCTTCAGGGATCACTGGCCCATGCTTCACATGTCGAGGGGAGGTCCGACGGTATGGCTCAATCCTCAGGACGCTGAGGAGATGGGTATAGAGGACAACGACTGGGTCGAAATGTGGAACGAAAACGGCATAGAGGTGGTGAGAGCCATAGTCAGCCATCAGGTTCCCAGAGGCATGGCGATAACCTACCATCAGGTAGAGCGTCATATAAACATACCCTTCTCGCCCCTCGCCAAGAAATACGGATGCACGGATCTGCGCGGAGGGAACAACAACGCCACCACCAGGATACTGATGAACCCCGGAACCATGATAGGAGGCTACGCTCAGTTCTCCTACTACGCCAACTACTGGGGAACGAGTCCCTCCGAGAGGGATCACTGCGTTCTGGTCAGGAAGATGCCCCTCGCTGACGGCAGAGCCATTTACAGAGAAGAGGAGCTGGACAGGCTCCCTGCAAAGTAAGGGAGGTAGGAAGCTATGAGGGTAAAAGCCCAGTTTTCCATGACCTTCAATCTGGAGAAGTGTATAGGCTGTAATACCTGCACCGTAGCCTGCAAGAACGTCTGGACGAACAGGGAAGGCGCGGAGTACATGTGGTGGAACAACGTGGAAACCAAACCGGGCATAGGCTATCCCAAGAGATGGGAGGATCAGAACGTCTGGAAGGGTGGCTGGGAGAAGAAGGGTAACGAGCTCAAGCTGCGCTATGGTGGAAAGCTCTACATGCTCCTGAACCTCTTTTACAACCCCCACATGCCCGAGATGAAGGACTACTATGGGGAGGACGTTTACACCTTCACCTACGAGGATCTGCACACACCGGAGCTGAAGAAACAGCAGCCCGTAGCCAGACCCAAATCGATGGTAACGGGAGAGGAGGACATCCCTATCACCTGGAACGTCAACTGGGAGGACAACGCAGGAGGAGCCCATATAACGGGGAAGTACGACGTGAACTTCAAAGGTATGAGCAAAGCGGAGCACGAAGCCTATCTGACCTTCAGAAACGTTTTCTACTTCTACCTGCCGCGGATATGCAACCACTGTCTTAACCCCGCCTGTGTGGGTGCCTGCCCCTCGGGAGCCGCTTACAAGAGGGATGAGGACGGGATCGTTCTCATAGATCAGGTCAGGTGCAGGAACTGGAGGTACTGTATCTCCACGTGTCCCTACAAGAAACCCTACTACAACTGGCGCACGGGTAAGATGGAGAAGTGCATCCTCTGCTACCCGCGGGTAGAGACGGGACTCCCGCCCGTCTGCTTCCACACCTGCGTGGGAAGGATAAGATCCTTCGGCGTCCTGCTCTACGATGCGGACAGACTCGAGGAGGCTCTGCTGGCGGACGAGAGGGATCTTGTGAAGGCGCAGAGGGACATAATCCTCGATCCCTTCGACGAGAAGGTGATAGCGAACGCCAAGAAGAACGGCATTCCGGACGACTGGATAGACGCTGCTCAGCGCTCCCCCGTTTACAAGTTCCTCAAGAAGTGGGAGCTTGCCCTGCCACTCCATCCGGAGTTCAGAACCTTCCCTATGCTCTTCTACATACCTCCCCTCAGCCCCCTTATAACCGCCGCGGGTAAGGAATCCCCCTCCGACACCGACATCTTCGACATGGCAAAGCCCGAAAAGGGAGGCTTCCTCCCCGACTTAGACGAGCTGGACAAGTTCCGGATACCCATCAGATACCTCGCCAACCTCTTAGCGGCGGGCAACGAGGAGGAGGTGAAGAAATCCCTCAAGAGACAGCTGGCTGTCAGACACTACTTCAGAAGCGTCAGGGTGGACGGGAAGCCCGATACCAAGGTCCTCGAAAGGGTCGGGCTTACGGAGGAGGACGCCAGGGCGATCCTAAGGGGACTTTCCCTCGCCTTCTACAACGAGCGCTTTGTGATCCCGACCACCAGAAGGGAGAGGGCGCAGATCGACCCCTACACGGAGAGGGGAGCCGCCGGCTTCGACGTTTACAACCCTTGGTCCCCTGTGCTCAGGAAGAAGAGTTACCACAACATACCGTGAGGTGAACGACGGTGGACGAGGTGCTGAAGGAAGCTTACTCCATACTTTCCGAGCTGTGGTGCAACCCTGCGGACGTCGATCCGGAGGAACTGAAGGAGAGAGCTTACGGACTGGCGGGGGCTCTGAGGGAGGTGAGCCCGGAGGCTCCCTCGAAGCTTGCCCGCTTCCTCGAGGAGTATCCCCCCACCGAGGAGTACTACATAGAAACCTTTGAACTCTCCCCCAGGTGCCCTCTCTATCTGGGCAGTTATCTCTTCGAGGAGCCAAAGACCTGCGCTCAGGCAGGTGTCTCCGAACGGAACGATTACATGATAGATATCCTCGGCATATACAAGCACTTTGGACTGGGCATGGTTGAAAAGGAACTTCCTGACTTCCTCCCCCTCATGATCGAATTCCTCGCCATCACCTCCGACAGACGGGAGGACGGGGTCAGGAGGAAGTTCATCGAAGAGTATATGATGCCCGCCCTCGAACCGATGAGGAGTAAGCTCGAGGAGGTGGGTGCCCCCCACCTCCTTCTCCTTGACCTTTTAAAGGAGCTTCTGAGGTTCGATTTGAGCAGGCAGGAGGTGAGATCATGATAGAGAACTTCCTGTTTATCGGTCTGCCTTACATAGCCCTGTTTCTGATGATAGGAGGAATCCTCTACAGGCTTTTCAGCGGCTTTATGGGTAGTTACAGGGGCAGATGGGATCTCTCCGCCCGGGGGGACTTCCTGTGGTCTACTCGCTCGACGGGCTTCTTTGGAAGAACCTCCATAGGCGCCGCCTCCCTCAACATTCACTGGGGAATGATACTGCTGCTGATAGCTCACATCGTGGGCTTCGTTGGGGGTGCCTACAACATGACCGCCCTCGTGGATTTCTTCCGCTGGGTGGGGATGTTCGGCGGGATCCTGTTCCTTTACGGTCTCGGTCTGGCGCTCTGGAGAAGGCTCACCATACCCCAGCTCAAAGCCATGTCCACCTTTGAGGATTACGCCATCCTGGTCCTTCTCATAATCGTAACGGTCTTCGGACTGTATCAGTCCGCGGTCAAGCTGGTTTTCGGAGTTTCCTACTCGGTGGGCCCGTGGCTCGGTAGCCTGCTCACCCTGCAGCCCGACGCCAACTACATCAAGGGTATCCCCCTCGTTAACAAGCTCCACGTAATCTTCGCTCTCCTGTTCTTCGCCTACTTCCCCTTCACCAAGCTCGTTCACGCCGTAACCTTCCCCATAAACTACCTGTGGAGACCTTACATAAACCTCCGGAGGATGGAGGCTCTCAAGCGCTGAGGGACGCCCCCTGAAGGGGGCGTTTTACTCCCCCCTGCTCTTCCAGCGAAGGAAGTTTTCTATGAACTCATCGATGTCGCCGTCCATAACCGCGTCCACGTTGCCCGTCTCGTAACCTGTTCTGAGATCCTTCACCATCCTGTAGGGGTGGAAAACGTAGGATCTGATCTGATGACCCCACCCTATATCGGTCTTTTCCCCCTCCAGTTCCTTCTTCTTCTTCTCTAACTTCTCCTGCTCCAGCTGGTATAGCTTGGCTCTCAAGAGTTCCAGCGCTTTCCTCTTGTTCTGGAACTGGGAGCGCTCCTGCTGGCAGGAGACGACTATGCCGGTGGGTATGTGGGTTATCCTGACGGCGGTGTCCGTCTTGTTTACATACTGTCCCCCAGCTCCGGAGGCTCTGAAGGTTTCTATCCTGAGGTCCTCGTCCCTGATCTCCACCCTGATGTCCTCGTCTATCTGGGGCATGACCGAAACCGCGGCGAAGGAGGTGTGCCTCCGGGCGTTGGCGTCGAAGGGGGATATCCTGACGAGTCTGTGAACGCCCTGCTCCCCTTTGAGGTAGCCGTAGGCGTAGGGTCCTTTTATCAGAAGGGTGGCGCTCTTTACGCCCGCAACGTCGTCCGGCGTTACGTCGACAAGCTCCACCTCGTAGCCCTTCCTCTCAGCCCACCTTTTATACATCCTGAGGAGCATCTCCGCCCAGTCGCAGGCTTCCGTTCCCCCCGCACCCGCCTGAACGGTCAGATAGGCGTTCTTGGCGTCCATCTCGCCGGACAGATAGGTTTTCATCTCGAGCTCACCCAGCATCCTCTCCAGCTCCGTAAGCTCCTCCTCCAGCATGGAGAGCATCTCCCCATCTTCCTCAGAGGTGCTTCCGGAAAGCTCCTCCACGTCCGCAAGGCGCTTTTCTATCTCCGAAACCCTTTCGAGGGTCTCCTCTATCCACTTCCTCCTGCGGATGGTTTCCCTCGCCCTCTCCTGATCCTCCCAGAAGTCCTGAGAGGACATTAACCCGTCTATTTTCGCGAGCTCCGCTTCGAGCTTATCGACACGGAGCACCTGCCTTATGCTTTCAAACCTGTCCCTTAGCTCTTCGATTCTGCTCTTGAGTTCGATCATCTCTTTTAATTTATTTCAGTTGAGAAGAGTTTGCAATTAGCTCACCACCCTGTAGCCCCACTCTTCTATGGCTCTCTTCAGATCTTCGAAGGGAACGTCCCTGTCCAGCTCCACCTTTACCGTTCCGGCGGACAGGGAAACGTCGACCCGGGACACGCCTTCGATCGTAGAAAGAGCCCTCTTGATGGTCATGACACAGTGCTCGCAGGTCATCCCTTCCACTCTGAGCGTCCTCTCCTTCATAATACTTACTATTCTATCACTTCAGGATTCGCCTATGTCCTCCCTCTCTATCTCTATATCCTCTGTTAGTATGGGTTCGAAGCCATAGGAGGGCATGAAGGTCCCCGATCTCTTCTCAGCTTCCTCCGCACAGCCGGCACAGTATCGGGTCCAGGGAATGGCGCAGAGTCTTTCGAAGGGTATCTCCACACCGCAGTTCTCACAGATACCGTAGGAACCGTTCTCTATCTTCTTGAGGGATAGGTCTATCTCCTTGAGCGTGTTGATCTCTATCTGGGAGAGGTTGTCGAGAAGCTCCTCGGTGTATGTCATCTGTCCTATATCCTCCCAGTCTCTCGGTTCCTTGGACTCCTCCTCGAGCCTCTGCTGGGTTTCTTCCTTAGCAAGATACCTCTCCAAGATCTTTGCCTTCTCCTCGAGTAATCTTTTCCTGCACTCTTCGAGTTGCTTTTTCTCCATGACCTCCTCCTTGTATCTGATGTTAAAAGTATAATATTATAGTTGACCGTTGAAGTTTGTCATGTCTAAAAAGATATTGATATATCTGTCAATTTTAACGGGAATCCTCCTGACCCTGCTGACAGGTTATCTGATCCTTGTGTACATCAACCTTCCCAACGTCAGACTTCTGGAAAGCTGGAGCCCTCCTCAGGCTTCCGTTGTTTACGATTACAGAGACAGATACTACGGCGACATAGGTGTTCAGAAGAGATACTACGTGAGCATAGAGGAAATCCCCGACAAACTCATATACGCCTTCGTGGCGGCTGAGGACAGAAACTTCTTCAGGCACAGGGGGGTGGACCTGTCGGCGATCCTCAGGGCGCTGATAGCCAATCTCAGGGCGGGTCGTGTGGTTCAGGGGGGAAGCACCATAACCCAGCAGCTTGCCAAGAACCTTTTTCTTACCCGGGAACGCACCATAGGCAGAAAGATAAGGGAGGCTCTCCTCGCCCTCAAGATAGAGCGAACCTTCGACAAGAGAAAGATCCTCGAGCTTTACCTGAACCAGATCTACTTAGGGAACGGAACCTACGGGGTGGAGGCTGCCGCAAGGGTTTACTTTGGCAAGAGTGTTCGGGATCTGAATCTCGAAGAGGCTGCCCTTCTGGCTGGTCTTCCCAAGGCACCCTCCCGCTTCAACCCCTTTGTCAACCCCGAACTGGCTGAGACCCGTCGGAATTACGTTCTGAGGAGGATGCTGGAAGAAGGCTACATCACCCGGGAAGAGTATGAGGTAGCCGTCAGCAAACCGGTGGTTGTCAGACAGAGCAACAGGTTCAGGCTCTCTGACTATGTTCTCGATCTGGTCAGAGAGTATCTGGCTGAGAAATACGAGGATATAGCCTTTCAGGGCGGGTTGAAGATTTACCTGACGGTGGACAGGGATCTTCAGAGTCTTGCGGTCCGATCCCTGAGGAAGGGACTCCTGAGGCTTGCCCGTATGAACGGTATCCCCTTCCTTCCCGAAACTGAGGAGGAAATGGCTGAGTACTACAGGAGCCAGAAAACGGAGCTCAGGGAGGGTAAGGTTTACGTAGCCCGGATAGTTGTTAGAAGCGAGGATAAGGTGGAGGTGGAGCTTGGGGGTAAGCGTTTTACGGTGGAAACCCTCGGTCTTCCTCTGAGCGACAGGGAGTACGTCTTTGTAAGAGCTTTCAGGGACTTCGAGGGATGGAGGATGGAGCTTCTTCCGGATCTTCAGGGTGCCCTCGTAAGCCTCGACGTGCACACGGGCGCCATAAGGGCGGTGGTGGGAGGATACTCCTACGCTTACAGCCCCTACAACAGAGCTGTGCGATCCAAGAGACAGCCGGGCTCCGCCATCAAGCCGGTGATATACCTCGCCGCCCTGCTTAAAGGGGAAACCCAGATCTCCTCCATAGACGCCAGACCAAGAACCTTCTACGATCCCACAACAGGGCAGGAGTGGACGCCCAAAAATTATGGGGACGAAGAGTACACCGTTGTAACCCTGAGGGAGGCGCTCGCTAAGAGCATAAACACCGCCACGGTGAACCTCCTGGACAAGCTGGGATTCGAGATAGTTCTCAGCGTAGGGGACAGGGTTGGACTTACCAACCTCAAACCTTACTACTCCCTTGCCTTAGGAACTGTAGAGGTTACACCTCTTCAGCTTACCTCCGCCTATCAGGTTTTTGCGAACCTCGGGATCAGATGTAGACCCTATCTGATAAGGAAGATAGTGGACGGAAGCGGTAACGTTCTGGAGGAGAACGTGCCCCAGTGTGAGCGGGTCCTCCCCCCTCAGGAAACAAGGGTCCTTGTGGATATGCTGAGGGCTGTGATCCTCGAAGGAACTGGACGCTCAGCCCGGAACCTGCCCCGCGTAGTTGCGGGCAAAACCGGAACAACGGACGAATACATGGACGCCTGGTTCATCGGCTTCTCCCCCTACATAGCCGCCGGTGTATGGGTAGGCTATGACATAAAGAAAACCCTGGGGGACAGGATGTCCGGTGCCAGAGCCGCCCTCCCCATATGGAAGGATTTTATGGCGGTTGCCGCAGCCAAGTATCCTAACGACGACTTCCCTCTGCCGGAGGGAACCGTGGTGGTTCCCATAAACCCCAAGGATTACGTGGTGGCGGACGAAACCTGCGAGGGCATCGACATGGTCTTTGTGGAGGGCACCCAGCCCAAGCTCACCTGTTCCGATATCAGGGGTATATTTACCCCCTGATCCTCTTTGCAAGGAACAGGGGAACCTCGAGGTTGTAGATCACAAAGGAGGTTACGCTTCCGAGGATGAACTCTCTGAATCTGCTCTTACCGTAAGCTCCCATGAAGAGCATATCCATATCCTTTTCCCTTACGAGGGAAACGATCTGCTCCTCGGGAAATCCGGAGGCTGTGTAGAACCTGTAATCTCCCCCCACGAGCCTGTCAGCCTTCCTCTTTACCTCTTCAGCCTCCGCTCCCACGTAGATGAGGTTTAGCCTGTAACCGAATAGATCTCTGAGGGTAACACAGATCCGGAGGGCGAACTCCGCCCCTTCGCTCCCATCGTAAGCGACCAGCACCTCCCTGATACTGCGTTCTTCCTTGGGCATCAGCAGAACGGGGCATTTAGAGATCCGCGCCACCCTTTCCGCTGTCGCTCCGGGAAAAGTTCCCTTAACAGGTTTTTCACCGATCCTGCCGATCACTATAAGATCCTCCGGATCCGCCTGATCCGCTATCTCCCTGCAGGGAATCCCTGTGGTCTGAACCACCGAAACCTTCGCGCCGAACTCTCTCCCCAGAGCGGAAAACTCCGTAAGGACCGCGTCCCCCTGCTTTTCGAGAAACTCCCTCACCTTTGCGGAAGCGCCCTCGTAGTAGGTGAGCCCCAGCATGCCCGCGAGGTCAGCCAGAAAGCTCTCCTCGAGGAGCCGGGTATCGATAACGTAAACACCTACGACGGGCACATCGAGGAAGTTACCGATCCTGAGCGCTATCTTTGCAGCGTTCACGGAGGCAGGGGAACCGTCCACCCCCACGATGATGCGGTTAAACATCCAGGTTCTTGACCTCCTTTGCGTAGGTCTCTATGAACTCCCGCCTCGGCTCGACCTGCTCCCCCATGAGGATGGTGAATATCCTGTCCGCTTCCACCGCATCCTCCACCTTTACCCGGACGAGGCGTCTCTTTGCGGGATCCATGGTGGTGTCCCAGAGCTGCTGAGGGTTCATCTCTCCCAGACCTTTGTATCTCTGTATCTCCATTCCCTGTCTGACAAGCTCAACGGTTTCCCTGTATATGTCCTTCAGCGAGGAGATCTTCCTGTGTCTGGACTCGTAGCGCACGGTTACGGGAAGGTGCAGGTGTATCCCCTCGAGGACCTGTTTGTAGGAGAGGGAGGAGAGGAAGTCCGCGTCCAGAATGATCCTGCTTCCTATCCTGTCATCGATCAGGACCAGGTCGTAGGCTCCCTCGAGATCATCGTAGCGGACGTCTATCCTGTAATCCTTCAGCTCCTCGCTCATTACGCTGGCGATCTCCCTTACCCTCTGGGCGTTCCTGAGATCTTCCTCCACTATACGGTGGGTCAGGAGGAAGTTCACGATATCCTCCCCCTTGTTCCTTATCAGAGCCGTGTAGCTGTCCTCATACTCCCTGAGGGTCCTGAGCAGCTTTACAAGCTCGGCTCCCCTGAACTCCTTACCCACCGCATCCCTGAGGGTACCTCCCTCCTTCAGGAGATCGTAGATGAGGTGCTCGAGCTCCCTGTCGTCCTTGACGTATATCTCCTTTCTTCCCTTCTTCACCCTGTAGAGGGGAGGCAGGGCTATGTAAACGTAGCCTTTCTCTATCAGCTCCTTCATAAATCTGTAGAAGAAGGTCAGCAGCAGGGTTCTTATGTGGGAGCCGTCGACGTCCGCGTCCGTCATGAGTATTATCCTGTGGTATCTGAGTTTGGTGATGT
>DRNB01000280.1 GCA_011375045.1 Aquifex aeolicus | reverse complement strand
TCCTCCTCCCTGTCCTTTCTGTAGAGAAACTGATAGTAAAGGACAGCTCTGCTTCCGAGGGATAAAAAGCCGTCCGCAAGGGTTCGCAAACCCGGACCTCTTCTCAGCACCGCTCCTCCGCTGTTTTCGAGGGCGAAAACCTCCTCTGTGGTGTAGTAGGCACCGAAGGTGAGGGAGTTCAGAGGCTTCAGAAAGTAACCGGGCTGGGAGAGGGCGTTCATGTAAAGGGATACCCTTTCGGGGAAATCGGTGAGTAAAAAGGCTTTTCTGTAACTGTAAGGTCTGATGGTTACGCTTCTGAACCTGGCACCCTCCGAGGCTTCGAGGTTCTCGTAAACTATCCAGTCTTCCAGATTAAAGTTCAGCAGGGGATGGGCGAGAACGGCTGCGGGAAAAAGGAAGAGCACCAGAAGAGCGGCGACCATCTCAGAGCCTCCTGGCAAGCACCGCGGTGGAGATTGCCTGAAAGATGATCTGAACGACGTCCCTGACAAGAGGTCTCCACATGGTAGGAACCCGGAGCTTTGTGGGAACAACCACCGTATCCCCTTCCTCCAGGGGCATGCTCAGGAAGTCCCTCGCAAAGTAAAGTCTGCTCTCCCTCCACTCGAAGGTCAGGGTTCTGTCGTAGTTTCTCCTCGAGATAACCCTGCCGTTCGCCTTTATCACGTATATGTTGTCCAGATCCGCCTCTTCCGTAAGACCTCCCACCTGCTCGAGGTAAAAGGACAGGGGTTTACCCTTAACGTAGGGAAGGGATATCTGATTGTAAACGCCTCCTATGACGAGCACGTAGCTGGGGCGGGGCGGTATGTACACGTAGTCTCCGTCCTCGAGGGGTATGTTGCTGGTGCTTTCCTTCAGCTCCTCCAGCCTCTCGGGCACCTCGAGGGCTATCCTCCCCAGTCCGAGCTTCGCTCTTGTCTTTATGAGGTTAAGGAGCTGACGCTGCTTTCTGAGGGTAAGCTCCAGAGCCTGTCTCTCCTCGGGAGCGGCACCCATCAGAGTTATACCCTCCTCGTGTCCTGCAAGGCTCTCCTCCAAGGCGGCGAGAGCCGCTTCGAGGTGCTCCTCCTGAAGTTTTCTGGCGCTCCTACGGATGAATATGAGACCCTTCGGGTAAGCACGAGGGGTGTATCCCCCCGCCTTCACTATCAGATCGTAGAGGGTCATATCCTCCTCCAGCCTGTAGATTCCGGGTCTCCTTACCTCCCCTAAGATCGTAACCGTCTTATCCTTCTCCGTCGCTTCCGTTCTCTTTACAACCACCCGGTCCCCCGGCTGGAGTTCCACGTTACCCTCCCCTCTGGTCAGGAGATCGAAGAGGTAAACAGAGGCAAATACGCCGCTCAGCTCTCCGTAACCCTTGAGCTTCCTCTCTATCTGAGCGAGCTGGATCTTGAGCTCTCTCACACGCGCCGAGAGGGCGTCGCCGCTTGCATCCTCCCTCAGGGTGCGCAGGTAGTCGAGTTCCTCCTGAAGGCGTGCCTTGAGATCCAGAAGCTCCCTTGCGGTCATATCCTCTATGAGTTCAGCGAACCCGTGGGTTTCATAATGATCCTCCTCCGTGCCTTCTTCATCTGTGTCCTCATTGGTTTCTTCAGCAGGAGGTCGGGGAGGTAGATTTCCTACGCTCCTGTATATGAGAACCTTTAACTCCCTCGGACTTCCCCTGAGGGTAACGTTCCTCAGCACATCGAGCAGGGTGATCCCTTCGTAGTAGGGAACAACGGCAGGGGACTCCACCTCCCCGCTTACCTGAATCGGCGGGTTTACCCAGCGGGGGTAGAGTCTGACGGTATCGTAGTCCTGAAGGGTTATATCCTCTGAACCTTCCAGCACGCGCAGGGGTGAAAAGTGGACAACCTGGGGGGTGTAGTCGGGAGGTTCCCTGCGAATCAGCTCCGCGTGGTGCATGTTCGTATCGGGTAAAAGACCCGCCTTGCGGAGCAGATCCCCGAGGGTTTTCGTGTTCCTGAGGGAGTAGTTGCCCGGATAAGCAACGAACCCCTCGAGCCTGACGGCTCCTCGGACCGTCTCACTGTAAACTTCCTCCACCACCACAAGATCACCGTCCCGAAGGACTGTACGTCTGAGATCCTCCTCCCTGAGGGAGCTTTCGTAAACCACAACCCTGTCCTCCTCGTAGCGGAGGATCTTTACACCAAGGGAGTATGCTGAGGGAAGGGTTCCCCCTGCCATCTTCAGCAGCTCCGCGAGGGACGTTTCCCCCTTCAGCTCGTAGATGGCGGGCCTCTTGACCGCTCCGGCAACACCCACCGCTTCACCCACAGGCGGAACGTGGATAACGTCCCCGTCCCTGACCTTCACGTCGGGGGATCTTCCGTGCAGGAGCAGATCGTAGAGGTCTATGATCCTTCTTTCCTCTCCGGAACCACCCTTCCTCCTCAGCAGGATACTCCTCAGACTTCCCTCCTTACTCACGCCTCCTGCCATAATCAGGACGTCGAGGAGCGTGAACGTCCCCTGAGCGGGAACGGGACCCGGTTTCCTTACAGCACCCGTAACCCATACGGTAAAGGTTCTGGGTTTGCTCAGGGAAAGATCCACCTTAAACTTCCTGAACTTGCGAGACAGAAGGCCGGTAAGTTCCTCCTTCAGGTCCTTCAGTCTTTTACCGGCGACGTAAAGGGGACCCGTGTAGGGGGTGAATACCCTCCCCTCCCTGTCCACTTCGAGAACGTAGGTGCTTTCAAGTTCGAGGATCTCCACCGAATCACCCCAGAGGTAAAGGATCAGTTGATCGCCGGGTCCCAGAAGGTAATCCTCATCCACCGGAGCCACCGGAGGTGGAACAGGTTCCTCTACATCGAAGACTTCGTAACCGAACTGCTGAAGGTGCACACCCCTGTAGCGTGCGGAAAAGAGCCTTTCCAGAGTCGAAGCTTCCTCCGACTCCTTTTCCCTTTCGATCCGAAGAATCTCCCCGGTTTCCTGGGGGACGGAAGCCTCTTCCTTGCTCTGGATCTCCTCGGCTGAAAGGGAACAGGAGAGGAAGAAAATGATGAGAAATACACATACAGTTTTCATTTACTCCACACCCCCTTTCAACCCCTTCCTCTTCCTTATAATTAATAGTACCCGGACAAAAAGTCAGGGGAACCAAGGCATGGCTGGCACGGAGTTTTTGAGGGAAGCGCTCTACGGGATGATCCGCTGCTCCTCCTGAAGGTCAGATGGGTACGCTCCTCCTTGTTCTGGTTCTGCTCGTTGCCTCCTGCGCGCCTACAGTCAAACATGTTCGCTACGGGGGACTCGAAGCTCCCTGTCCGGAGGAAACCGTTCTGAGGTTAAATTACTGTCCTACCCGCTACGCTTACTCCGGCAGCATCCAGCACCTCAGCAGGGTGAAGATCACAAGTCTGAAAACCGGCAGGAGTGTAACTCTTCCCGTAAGGTTCAACAGAAAGGTGAGGGGGATCTGCGTTCCCAAAAAGTTCAGACGGCTGATGGGGGACGGGGGAAATCTGAGGGCAAGGGTGAGGGTTCTCAGGTGCGGAGATAACGGGGTAAGGAGGTGTCCCAGATACATAAGGGGCTACGCCTCTTGGTATGGACCGAAGTTTCACGGAAGGAAGACGGCTTCGGGAAGCCGTTTCAACATGCACGACTACGTGGCGGCTCACAGAACCCTGCCTCTTGGAACTGTTCTTCTGGTGAAGAATCTGAAGAACGGCAGGACGGTAAAGGTAAAGGTTCTCGACAGGGGACCCTTTGTGAAGGGGAGGCATCTCGATCTTTCCTACGCCGCCGCTAAAAAACTGGGGATGTTTGGCGACGGGGTTGTTCCCTTCGTGGCTGAGGTTATAAGGTGCGGCGGCTGAACTATATTTAAAGCGAAGGAGGGGGGTAAGATGATCAGCGAAAGGGTAATCCGTCGGATCCTCGAGGATATAAACGCCTGCAGCGGTGAGCGCATAGGCGTCAGGCTCCCCGGGGGAGAGGAGATCCCCGCCGGACCCGTCGAACACAGGGTAATCTTCAGGACCGCAAGGGCGCTGAGGGAAACCCTGAGGGATCCCGAAATGGGCTTTGCTGAGGGCTACGTTCGGGGCGACATCGAGGTGGAGGGCGATTTAGAGAAGTTCCTCGTCGCGGGGATAACCTACGTGAACAGGATCGAAGGCGGGGGACGCATACCCCGCATGCTGAGGAAGGTGGCGGGGGGTATGTCCTTTATCAACAGGCTCCGGGAGCAGGAGAATGTCAGGAGGCACTACGATCTGGGGGACGAGTTCTACAGACTGTGGCTCGACAGCTCCATGACCTACTCCTGCGCCTACTTTAACCCACCCCACCTTTCCCTCGAGGAGGCTCAGAGGAGGAAGAGGGAGGTAATTTACAGAAAGCTCATGCTGGAGGAAGGGGACAGGCTCTTGGATATAGGGTGCGGCTGGGGTTCCCTGATCCTCGAAAGCGCGGAGCTGTTCGGTGTCAGGGCTGTGGGTATCACCCTCTCCGAAAATCAGTTCAGATACGTCCGGGAGGAGATAAAGCGGAGGGGTCTGGAGGACAGGGTGAGGGTTTTCCTGATGCACTACGCGGATCTCCCGACGCTGGGGGAGCGGTTCAACAAGGTGGTCTCGGTGGGGATGTTCGAGCACGTGGGTGCGGAGAACTACCGCTTCTTCTTCAGAACGGTCGAAAGGGTAATGGAGAGGGGAGGGCTGTTCCTCCTCCACACCATAGGGAAGGTTCATCCGGACCTTCAGAGCCGGTGGATAAGAAAGTACATATTTCCGGGCGGATACATACCGAGCCTCCCCGAGATAATAGACGCCTTCGAGGGAACCGATTTCTCCTTTATAGACCTCGACGACTGGAGACCCCACTACTACAGGACCCTGAAGGAGTGGCGCAGACGCTTCTGGGCAAAGGTGGAGAAAGTCTGGGAGATGTACGGGGAGCGCTTTGTCCGTATGTGGAACCTCTACCTTACCGCCTCGGCGGTCTCCTTCTACACGGGGAGCAACCACCTCTTCCAGATACTCCTGTCTAAAGGCGTCAGGAACGACTACCCCACCCTCGAACGCGTCCTCTCAGAGAGTCCTGTTCTGGTGGAGGAGGCACTCCTTCATACTGCCGATGAAGTTCTGGACAAAGGGATCCGGT
>DRNB01000279.1 GCA_011375045.1 Aquifex aeolicus | reverse complement strand
AGGGAAGCCGGAGGGCGTTTTTCAGAAGCTACTCAGACGTTGAAGGGACAGGAGGGAACCTCCACAAACTCGTTGAGCGTCCAGGGTGATTTCAGCCGCGCTGTGAAGTTCCCTATATCCTCTATGTCCTGTTCCGAAAGCCAGGTGTATCTCGGTGTCCTGAAGAGGGTCAGGGGCATACCGTCCGCCAGGCGCACGCTTTCGATTATCCTGTCCACATCGACCTCCACACCTGCGGTGTAGCTGTAAAGCTCAGGTCGCGAAGGAGGCGCCTTGAGATCCACGGCGAAGCCGTCCACTACATCCCTCAAAGCACCTACAACCTCCGGACGGTAGCCGTTCGTGTCTATCCTCACACAGACGGAGGGGTTCGCCTCCTTCACCTTTTCTATAAACGCCCTGAGTTCCTCCGCCCTGTAAACGGTGGGCTCACCCCCCGAGAGGACGAGGGTATCCACAAAGGGGTTTTCGGAGATCTCGTAAAGGATCTTCTCCTCCTCGATCTCCCCCTCGTCCCCCACCACGAGGCGCCAGTTGTGGCAGTGCCTGCACCTGAAGTTACACCCCTTTAGAAAGACCACACAGCTCCACCGGCCGGGCACATCCTTGGAGGAAAAGAGAAAGGAAGCGAAGCTCAGTCCCATCGAGCCGCTTCCATCAGATCCACAAGCTCAGCCTTTTTCCGGGTAACCCAGTCAGCCCTTCTACCTCCCTGCCAGTAGTTCTCCTCACCCTCGTAGAGGAAGTTCTCCCTGTCTATCCTTTTGACTTTGCGGGCGATGGGTCTGTAGTATCCGATGACCCGGGAGTATATAACCGTGTCCTCAGATCCGCAGTGGGGGCACTCCGTATATTCACCGACCACCTTTGCGGAGCAGGAGTTGCAGACGCTCATGGTGGGTGTGAGCGTTATGTAGATTATGGGTAGTCTCTCGAAGATCCTCCTCACGAAGTCCCTGGCGGCGTACTTGTCCGGTTTCTCGTTGAGGAATATGTGCTGGATGCTCCCCCCCGTGGCGAACCTCTGGGTGTGGGAGGAGACTTCGAGCTGTCTGGTAAGGGAGCTGGCATCGTAGGGAGGCTGAAAGCCCGCGGTCAGGAACACGCCGGAGCCGTCCACACTGCCCTTCACGTAGGGGGGGACGCCGTCTATGCTCTTCATCCAGTAGTCCCTGTAAAGCCTGTATCTGTCGTATCTGCCCTCCGATACGCTTCTGAAGAACTCGAGATCCTTCTTCGCCAGCTTGGGTCCCGCCGTTTCTCCGGGAGCGTATTCGAAGTTCCAGGGGATACCGTCCTCCCTCATGAACCCCTCAAGGGTGGTCAGTATGAAATCCGCGACCTCCCGGGCGAAGGCGAGTCCCTCGGGGTGGAACAGTCCGGACCTCTCCTCCACGACCCTGCCGTTTTCATCGTACTCAGCGAAGCCGAAGTTTATGAGCCCTTCGTGCCCTCCCTGAAGGGAGATGGTGTTGAAGAGGGTGGACAGATCCTTCATGTAGTAGAAGAAGGTGGGGTAGAGCTGCTTGTGGTTCTCTATAAACTCCCTCTTTTTGTTCAGAACGCTCCTCGCCTTTTCGAGGATATCCCGCAGGTGCTCTAAAAGCCTCTCCCTGTTTCCCCTGTGAATCCAGCCCAGCCGGTTGAAGTTTATGGATATCACACCTATGGAACCGACGCCGGAGGCGTTTCCGAATACGGAGCCTGTGTTGGAGACCCTCAGAACCTCTCCCAGATCCACCTGAAACCTGCAGCAGAAGCTCCTCTGAAGGTAAGGGTTCCTGGGCTCGAGCCCCCTCTCCACGAAGGGCTTGCTCAGAAAGTTCTCGAAGTAAGCTCCTCCGT
>DRNB01000278.1 GCA_011375045.1 Aquifex aeolicus | reverse complement strand
CCCCGCACCGGTATAGAGATCTTTGTAAGGGAGCGCTACGTTCCCGTTTTCAAGATGGGCAAGCTCATAAAGAACCACCTGAACTCGAAACACAAAAGGAGTTGATGAAATACGACGTTCTCGTGGTGGGAGCCGGTCCGGCCGGAGCCACAGCCGCCTACCTGCTGGCGCGCGGAGGGGCGAGGGTTCTGATGGTGGACACCCGAAAGGAGCCGGGCGTTCCCGTTCAGTGTGCGGAGTTTGTTCCCCTTCAGCTCAGATCCCTGTTCCCCGAGTTCTTCCCTCCGGAGGTTACAGCTCAGAAGGTCTGCAACATGACCCACTTTACCCCCTGGGGTGAGGTTTTCTCCATGAAGTCGGAAGGGTTCGTCCTCCACAGGGACAGGTTCGATGGGAACATAGTTCACCTTGCCCGGAAGGCGGGCGCCGAGCTGAGGATGAGGACGCGTTTCGTCGGTTTTTCGGAGGGGAAGGCTCTCCTGAAGGATCTGCGGAGCGGAACCTGCCACCGTATCGGTGTGGGGTTCGTGGTGGGTGCGGACGGGGCGAGGTCTGCTGTGGCAAAGCTCAGCGGGGAGGCGACGGAAAGGTTCCTCCCCACCGCACAGATCACCCTCCCCCTGAGGGAGAAGCTCGCCGATCTCCTGATCTTCTTCAGGGACTACATACCCGGCGGTTACGGCTGGATCTTTCCCAAGGGGAGCCACGCCAACGTAGGTGTGGGTGTAGATCCCCGCTACCCCGTCAGAGTCGGTGAGGTGCTGGACAGGTTCGTGGGGGAGGTTAAGGCTCTGGGTCTGGTTCACGGATCAGGGGTACGCCGGAGTGGGGGGTGGATACCTGCCGAGGGTATGAAGAGACCGCTCCGCGGTAATTTTATGCTGGTAGGCGACGCGGGAGGTTTCTGTCATCCCATAACCGGCGGAGGTATAGCCAACGCCGTCCAGACGGGAGCCATGGCAGCCTCCGCTCTCCTGGAGGGATCCCCCGCAGACTTTGCCCAGGAGTGCGAGGAGGTTTTCGGCAGCTCCCTGCGCAGGGCGGCACAGCGACGCATAAAATATATGGGGAACTGGGACAATCTGCGGTTTATAATTCCCAGAACCTGGATAGCTTTCGAAGAATACTGGAAGGAGGAATGAAATGATAGATATAGCCTTTGCCCAGGGAAAAGGACAATCGGACCCTACAGCAGCTCTGCTCTTTCAGTTTCTCTTCTTCACGGGTATCCTGGTGATCTTCTACTTTCTCATAATAAGACCCCAGCGGAAGGAAAGGGAGCGCCACAGGAAGCTGATAGCTAGTTTGAGGAAGGGAGACAAGGTGATCACCACCTCCGGCGTCTGGGGAACGGTTGTGGAGATAGGAGAGCGGACCGTAACTCTCAAGGTGGATGCCAACGCAAAGATAACCTTCTCCAAGGAAGCCATAGCAGGTTTCCAGCCCAACTACGAAAAGAAGGAGAAGGAGAAGGAAAAGGAGGAATCCTGAGTCCTTTTCCTCAGCCCTCTCCGTATCTCCTGCGGACGTTCAGGAGCCACTCCTGAAAGAGGGCTATAAATACACCCAGCAGCAGGGAGGACAGGAGGGAGACCGTGAGAACAATAGCCTTCTTGGGACTCGAAGGTTCTAAAGGCTCTGGAGGTTCTATGGAAAGCTCGAAACCCTTCAGGAGGGCGATACTGCTTTCTGTGGCGATGAGCTCTGTTTTGAGCTCCTCTATCATTCTGTCGATCTCGGCGGGATTAAAATAAATACTCCTGCCCTCCCTTAGCAGGGTGTTGACTATACGCTTCGTTTCCTCGAGAGCCTTTATACGCTTCTTGAGGCTCTCCCTTTTGAACTCAAGCTCCTTCTTCTTGAGGGATAACCTCCTTAAAACGTAGGGGTTCGTATTCAGATACTCCACTATGCCCCGGGCTGCCGGGGTCAGCAGGCGGGGATCGGTAGCCTTCAGATTCACCTCGATTATACTGGACACACCCCTGACCTCCCGGGCGTTTATGCGCACAATCTTCCGGCTCAGGGAGACGTCCAGCCTTATCCTCTGCGCCAGCTCCTCGAACTTTCTCTCCCGGATCAGATCGTTGAGGGCGTTTACGTACCGGACAGCCTCTTTGGGTGTTACGACGTTGGTTCTTATCACACAGGTTCCCTCGTAAACGGGCGTTGCTGTGAGTATATACAGAACCGAAAGGATTAAACCTGCGGCTACTGTCCCAAGGACGGTTCTCCAGCGTTTCTTTAGCCTGAGCCAGAGTTCGTAGAGGTCTATCTCTTCTTCCTGATACCCGTCGGGAGGTCTTGGTTCCATTTTGCTGAATTATTGTAACCGAACTCTCTATAATAAAGTCGTCATGCCTTTCAGAGATCTGCAGAGCTTTGTGAGGGCGCTCGAAAGGGAAGGGGAACTTATCAGGATAAGGGAACCCCTGTCCCCTGTTCTGGAGCTTACGGAGGTCATAGACAGGGTTTCCAAGATGCCCGGAGGCGGAAAGGCTCTTCTCTTCGAACGGGTGGAGGGGTATGAGATCCCCGTGGTTGCGAACCTCTACGGCTCCAAGAGGAGAATGTGCATGGCTCTGGGCTACGAGGATCCGGAGGAGATAGGCTGGAAGCTTTACCGGATACTCAGACCTGAGATACCCCAGACCTTTCTGGACAAGATCCGTCGGCTTCCTGAGCTGAAGAAGTTAGGGGACGCCATACCCAAGGTGGTGAAGGGTGGTGATGTGCAGGAGGTTGTCCGGAGGAACCCCGATCTGTACGAACTCCCCATACCCCAGTGCTGGCCCAAGGACGGGGGGAGATACATAACCTTCGGACAGACTATAACGAAGGACCCCGAAAGCGGTGTGAGGAACGTGGGACTTTACAGACTTCAGGTGAAGGGAAAGGACAAGCTTGCGGTTCACTGGCAGATACACAAGGACGGCAGTCATCACTTCTGGAAGGCTAAGAGAAGGGGGGAGAGGCTCGAGGTAGCCATCGCCATAGGGGGAGACCCTGTTCTTCCCTACGTTTCGAGTGCACCCCTTCCGCCGGAGGTGGACGAGTATCTCTTCGCCGGCGTGATCAGGGAGCGTCCGGTGGAGCTTGTAAGAGGGCTTACGGTAAACTTGGAGTATCCGGCTCACGCGGAGATCGTTATAGAGGGATACGTGGATCCCAAGGAACCCCTCGTCGATGAGGGACCCTTCGGAGACCATACGGGTTACTACACGCCGGTGCGCAGGTATCCCCAGATGCACGTTACCGCCGTAGTCATGAGACGCAACCCCCTTTACCTCCACACCATAGTGGGGATACCTCCCCAGGAGGACAAGTATCTGGGCTGGGCTACGGAGAGGATATTCCTTCCCCTCATAAAGTTCAACCTTCCGGAGGTTGTCGATTACCATCTGCCGGCGGAGGGTTGCTTTCACAACTTCTGTTTCGTCTCCATAAAGAAGCGTTACCCCGGACACGCCTTCAAGGTCGCTCACGCTCTTCTGGGTCTTGGTCTTCTGTCCCTCGAAAAGCACGTTATTGTGTTCGACGAGTGGATAAACGTTCACGATATAGGACAGGTTCTGTGGGCGTGGGGCAACAACGTGGATCCCCTCAGGGACGTGGTGATAACCAAAGGTCCCATAGACGTCCTCGACCACGCCACCGACGAGGTGGGCTTCGGAGGCAAGATGATAGTGGACGCCACAACCAAATGGAAGGAGGAAGGTTACCCCCGGGAGTGGCCCGAGCTGATAAGGATGGATCCCGAGGTAAAGAGGAAGATAGACGAGATCTGGGACAGGCT
>DRNB01000277.1 GCA_011375045.1 Aquifex aeolicus | reverse complement strand
CTGCCTCCCGCCCAGCTTCTCGAGGACATCCACATCCAGCTCTTCATGACGATCGTATTCCTCACCGTTCTCACACCTGTTTTCCTGCACGGCAGCAGATCCGGACGCCCTGGGAAGCTTCTCCTTCCGGCGGTATTCCTCGGCGGTGCGGGGGAGGCTATCGCCTCAGCAGGGGTTTACCTTTTCGGACCCTCCCTCATATACCTCAAGATCCTCCTCTTCATCCTGTTTCAGGTGGGAGCGGGTTTCATGATCCTCTCGTCTCTGAGGGTTTACCTTACAGGAGGACGGGAAACCGCTCCGGAAAGATCCCTTCTTTATGCAGTGGTTCTCTTCTTTGCCCTGTCAACGATCCTGTTCACCCTCGTAAGTTTTTTTTTATTCGCACTCAAGCTGGGACTGACGCCGGAGAGCGTTTCGGAGTATTACCGGGGCAACCCCCACAAGTTTATAAAACCCAAGAGTCTTTCCCTCCTCCTTGAGGCGATCACCCCCCACCTGTTGGCTATGAGCCTCTACGTGTTCGCCCTCGTCCACCTCGCCTTTTTCACCAACCTCAGGAGGAGAATACTCTGGAGCCTCCTGCTCTTTTCCTGCGCCCTGACTGAGAATCTGAGCACCCTCCTCATCAGATTCCTCTGGGAGGGGTTCAGCTACCTCAAGATAGCCTCCTTTCTGGGACTCTGTGCGGGTATGCTCTATCTCTCCGTAGTGCTGATCGTTTCCCTGCTCAGGCACAGAGCCGGGGAGCCGGTGGTTCTCTGAACTCTTAATAAAACTCTTTTTATAAAACTTGACAACAGAGGACTAAAGGTTTAAAATATCTTCCCAGAAAGAGAGGAGGTGCAACGATGGCGGAGAAGATCCTTGGCATAGACCTCGGCACCACCAACTCGGTCGTTGCGGTGATGATGGGTGATGAGGCGGTTGTGATTCCCAATCAGGAAGGTGCCAGACTTACACCCTCGGTTGTTTCCTGGACAAAGGAGAAGGAGATCCTTGTGGGTGAACCAGCCAAGAGGCGTGCGATTCTCGATCCGGAGAACACCATTTACGAATCCAAGAGGTTCATAGGGAGGAAGTTCGAGGAGGTCAAGGAGGAGGCTAAAAGAGTTTCCTACAAGGTGGTCGCCGATGATAAAGGAGACGCTGCCTTCGACGTTCCCAACGCCGGAAAGGTGGTCAGACCCGAGGAGGTGGGAGCCCACGTTCTGCGCAAGCTCAAGGAGGCTGCCGAGGCTTACATCGGCGAGAAGATAACCAAAGCCGTCATAACGGTTCCCGCTTACTTTAACGAGAGACAGAGGCAGGCGACCAAGGACGCCGGAAAGATAGCGGGACTGGAGGTTCTGCGGATCCTCAACGAACCCACCGCCGCAGCGCTCGCTTACGGACTGGACAAGAAGAGCGATGTGAAGATACTGGTTTACGATTTCGGCGGTGGGACCTTCGACGTTTCGATCCTCGAAGGCGGGGAAGGGGTTATCGAGGTCAAGGCGACGAGCGGAGACACCCACCTGGGGGGAGCCAACATAGATGAGCGGATAATGGAGTGGCTCATAGAGGAGTTCCGCAAGGAAACGGGTATAGACCTCAGAAAGGATAAGACCGCCCTTCAGAGGTTGAAGGAGGCTGCGGAGCAGGCAAAAAAGGAGCTGTCCTTCAAGCTCGAAACGGAAATCAACCTGCCCTTCATCACCATAGATCCCGGCACGAATCAGCCCCTTCACCTCCAGAAGAAGCTTACAAGAGCAAGGCTGGAGGAGATGATAAAGGATCTCATCGACAGGACCATGGACATAGTCAAGAAGGCTCTCGAGGACGCCAAGCTGAGCCCGCAGGATATAAACGATAT
>DRNB01000276.1 GCA_011375045.1 Aquifex aeolicus | reverse complement strand
TGGCTCCTCTTCAGGAGAGGGGAGTGGTTGAAGGCGCACCGTTTCTTCGACGACCCCTACCACAGGGCGCTGACCCTCTACAACGCGGGAAGATACAGGGAGGTTCTCAGGGTTCTCGAGAGGGGAAACACCTTCAAGGAGCGTCTCCTAAAGGCGAAGGCGGCGATATCTATGGGGGACGGAAAGCTCGCCCGCACGTTCCTGAGGGAGGAGAGCCCCATAGAGATCTATCTGATCGGGATGAGCTACTTCATGGACGGAGACTACAGAAAAGCCATCGGCTACTTCGAGAAGATCCTGGAGGATAAAACCCTCAGAAGCAGGGCTATGCTGAGGATAGCGGATTCCCATTACAACTTAGGGAATTACTCTCGGGCTAAGGACATCTACAGAAGGATCCTCATACTCTATCCGGATTCCCCCGAGGCGAAGGACGCAACCCTCGCCCTCGCTCAGATCGAGCTTCAGAGACCGAGCGCGGACCTCAAGGAGCTGATCGGTGAGTTCATGAGGAAGTTTCCCGGCTCGCCCCTGATAGACGATCTGAGGTATCAACTCGCCGGACTCTACCTCAGGGAGGGTAACCGCAAAGCGGCAAAGGAGATCCTCGAGGACCTTTCCCGGAGGGATAGCTACAGAGCCAAGGCTCTCATAAAGCTCTCGGAGATAGAAGAGGATCCGGTCCGTAAGGAGGAGCTTCTCAGGGAAGCTATCCTCAGCGGCGGTTCGGAAGAGAAGGAGAAAGCCACATCCCTCCTGATGAACCTCTACCTCGAAAGAAAGGAGTTCGAAAAATTAGCGGATTTTCTCGCTCAGGGGAGCTACGAGGACAGAAAGAGGGCGCTCTCCCTTTACGTATCGGAGAACCTCGAAAAAGCCGTAGCCCTCTTCGACAGTCTCTCCCGGGAGAATCCGTCGGACGAGGATCTCAGGAAGGTGGCTCTGGAGCTTTACAGAAAAACCAAGGGAAAGAAGTACCTCCTCTTCGCCCGGGAGAGCACGGATCCCAAGGTCAGAGCCGAAGCCCTTTACAGACTCGGTCTCCTCACGGAAAAGAAGGACAGGAGAAAAGCCCTCGAATACTACGTGGAGGTGGTTCTGTCCGCCGAGGGGGTTCAGCCCCACTACAACAGGAGCATCCTGAGGGCGTCTGAGATACTTGTCTCCCTCAAAGCCCGGAAGGATGCCAGCTGTTTGCTGGACAGGCTGGAGGTAAAGTATCTGTCCGACAGCGAGCGAAAAAAGGTTAAAATCTTGAGGAAAAAGCTTCCCAAGTGCGAGGTGAAAGAGTGATGGAGGGAGCCTTCGGACAGATCATCGATCTGATCAGAAAGGGCGGGGTGGTTATGTATCCCCTCATAATACTCTCCGTTATATCCTGGGTCTTCATCGTGGAGAGGATCGTGAACCTCAGAGTCTCCCAGTTCCTCCCGCCCAACCTCAACGAGGTGAAGCTGCTCCTTCAGAAGTCGGACATCGAATCAGCCCACAAGGTTCTGTCCCTGAACAGGGACGTCTTCTCCCGAGCCCTCGGGCTGGTTCTGGAGGAGTATCTGAAGGGAAACAGAAGGAGAGCGGATCTTACGGCTCTTATGGAGAGCGAGCTATCCTCCCTTGTGCCTGCGGTGGAGAAGAACCTCATGCTCCTCTCAGCCATAGCTTCCATAGCTCCCCTCCTCGGTCTCTTCGGAACCATAACCGGACTGATAAAGGTTTTCTCCGCCTACGCTTCGGTTCAAACGGAGGAGGCTATGAGGCTCCTCGCAGCGGGTATAGGGGAAGCGCTGACGGCGGCTGCCACAGGTCTGATCGTTGCTATTCCGGCTCTCTTTGCCTACTGGGTCTTCAGAAATCTGGGCAACGATCTGATCGACAGGATAGAAAAGGAGGCGCGTGAGATACTCAGCATGCTGGAGTAGAAATGAATCTGAGAAGGAGAGCGAGACTCGGCGCTGACGAACGGGCTTACATAGATGTGGTTCCCCTTGTCGACACGCTGCTGGCGGTTTTTCTTTTTCTGGGTGTGCTCGCCTTTCAGGCTCCCCTCACCTTCTTAGCGGTCCGGCTGCCGGAGGCGGAGAAGGGGGAAACCCAGCGCATAAGGGCTGCTAAGGTTCAGGTTCTCAAGAACGGTTCGCTCCTCCTCGAGGGGAAACCCGCGGACGTTAAAACGATCTTCGAGTTTCTCAGGGACAGGAAGCCCTCCTATCTGATAGTCGAGGCGGACGAGGACACGAGGCACAAGTTCGTCGTTTACGTGATGGACGCTGCCAAAAAGGCGGGGGTCGAGAACGTTATAATAGCGGTCCGGAAGAAGCGCTGAGGATGTTCTTCCTCAAGAAGGTCATCTCCTACTTCCTGCTGCCTCCGGGTGTGTATATAGTTCTGCTTCTGGTTCTTGCGGGTTTTCTCAGGAAGCGAAGGCTTCCCTACATTCTCTCCCTCTCAGGAGCTCTGAGCATGTATCTTATCTCCATCGAACCCTTCAAGGATCTGCTCTTCTATCCCTTGGAACGGAGCTTCCCGGTTCCCGAGCGGGTCAGGGGAGACGTAATCGTGATCCTCGGAGGGGGTGCTTACAACTCGGGCTATCTTAAGGCAAGCTCCTACAAACGCCTCATAACGGGCTTCCTCCTCCACAGACAGAGCGGCAAACCCCTGATCCTCTCCGGAGGAGCCGCCATAGGGAAGATACCCGAGGCTAAGGTTATGAGGGAGCTTCTCATGAGGTTCGGTGTTCGGGAGAGGGACATATACACGGATCTCAGAAGCAGGGATACCCGGGAGAACGCTCTCTACGTAAAGGAGCTGTGCAGGAGGCTCGGCTGCACCGAGATAACGCTCGTTACCTCCGCCTTTCACATGTCCAGAGCGAAGAGGGTTTTCGAAAAGGTCGGTTTCAGGGTTCAGCCTTATCCCACAGATTTCAAGTTCGAGGGAAGATACAACCTCTACAGCATATTTCCGAAGTACAGCGTTTTCTACGACTCGGCTATTGCTATAAGGGAGTATATGGGGATCCTTTTTTACCGACTCTTCTACTGAAAGAGAACAAGGTTGTCCCTGTGGATGACCTCGTCCCTGGATGTTCCCAGAAGCTCCTTAACCTGATACCCTTTCATCCCCTTTATCCTTTCGATCTCCTCGCTGGAGAAGTTGACCTTACCCTTGCCGACCACAAGCCCTTCGGGACCCGCCACGCTCACCACGTCCCCCCGCTGAAAGCTTCCCTCCACGCCGGTAACCCCTGCGGGCAGCAGGCTCCTTCCCTTTCTGAGAGCTTCGACGGCGCCGGCGTCCACGTAAACGACACCCTTCGGCTCCTCCACCAGAGCTATGGAGCGGAGCTTCCTCCTGACCCTTCTCTGGACAGGCTTGAAAAGCGTTCCCCGGGTTTTCATGCTCCTGAGGGCTACGAAATCATCCTCCTTCCCTGTGATGATGACCGGTATCCCTATGGACAGGGCAAGACGGGTCGCCTCTAACTTGCTCCTCATACCACCGCTTCCGAACTCGGTTCCCGCCCCCCTCACGTAGCCAAAGGCGGACTCCAGATCCGTTACCTCGTGGAGGATCTCTCCCCTGTCGTTCAGAAGTCCTCCCGAGGAGGAGAGCATGATCAGCAGATCCGCCCCTGTGGCGTAGCTGACGTAAACGGACAGGAAATCGTTGTCGCCGAAGATAAGCTCGCTCACCGCGACCGTGTCGTTCTCGTTTATTACGGGCACAACCCCCATCTCGAGAAGCTTCTCGAGGGTGTTCTGAGCGTTCCTTAGCCTGTCCTCGTTTCCCTTCTTAAAAACGTCGGCGGTCAAAAGTATCTGGGCTACGGTCAATCCGTAATTGGAGAAGACCGTATCGTAAACGTGCATGAGGTAAGCCTGACCGATACCCGCCAGAGCCTGACGCAGGGTAAGGTCTCTGGGTCTGCTCTCCAGACCTATCTTTCTGGCACCGCAGAAAACCGCACCCGAGGACACCACAAGCACCTCATCACCCAGGCTCCTGAGCGCCTTAAGGGATTCCGCCAGCTTTGCCAGAAACCTTATGTCCATATCCCCCTCTTCGGTTCTCAGGAGGCTGGAGCCTATCTTGAAAACTATCCTCATCTCAACCTCTCGAAGAGAGCTGTAAGAAAAAGGCTCATCCTGTAAAGATCCTCCACTGCTATGGATTCTCTGGAGGTGTGGCAGTCTTCGAGACTACCGTAGCCGAAAACCACACAGCCAAGCCCCGCTCTGTGGTAGTTGGAGGCGTCCGTCCAGGAGGGCATGGTGCCCCTTGCCGGTCTTTCTCCGAGCGCGGTCTCATGAACCTCCTCGAGGAACTCCACAAAACCCTCGCTTCTGAATCTGATAAACTCCTCCACGTCCTCCACCTCCCAGAGAATCTCACAGGATCCCCCCGCCTTCTTCAGGATCTCCCTTATCCTCTCCTCCAGATCCTCTCCCCTTTCCCCCTCGTAGATCCTGACTTCGAGGAGCATCCTGCACTCTTCGGGAACCGCGTAGTGTCCAGAACCCCCTCTGATCAGGAGGACGTTGACGGGACGTGAGAGTTTTTCCTCCAGAAGCCTGACGATCTCGAAGCAGACCTTCACAGGGTTCTCCGTTTTTTCGAACTCCGAAGCGTGAACGCTCCTGCCCCTCACCCTGACGGAGAATTCGAAACTTCCCATCTGGGAGGTGCAGAGGACACCGTAGGTAGGTTCCAGCACCAGACAGTATCTCTCGTGCTCGAGAAGCTCCAGTATCTTCAGAGAACCGAGGGCGGAGTTGTTCTCCTCGTCCACAACAAAGGCGAGGGAAACGGGAAGCCTCCGGGAAGGATACCTTTCCCTGAAGATCTCTATCGCCGTGAGCAGGGAGGCTATGGCACCCTTAACATCAGCCGACCCCCTTCCGTAAATGCGCCCGTCCCGCTCGACGGGTACAAAGGCACCCTTCATACTCAGGGGGGGAACCGTGTCCACGTGGCAGGAGATAAGATAGGGGGAGCTTCCCCTGTAGAAGAGGTTGAAGCGGTTACGGTCAACCCTCTGTCTGTGGAGCTGAAGTCCCCTCCTCTGCAGGAAATCCTCCAGAAACAGCTGGATAGACTCCTCCGATCCCGAGACGCTCCTTATGGAGACGAGCCTCTTGAGAAGCTCCCTGGACCTTTCCGTTACCATCCTAAGAAATGGTAATATAGTTCAGAATCCACCAGCAGAGGAGGTTCAGCCATGAAACGGATCGCTCTGGCTGTTCTGTCTCTGCCCCTTCTGTCCTTAGCTCAGGAATACAGAGCCTTCGGAGGCGTCTGGATAGGTCAGACTAACTACGAGGATGGGGAAACCCCCTCGCTGAACGTGGGATCCTTCTTTTTAGCCCGAACCCCCTTTCTGAGCAACCTTCACTTCGGATACGGCGTGTCCGTTAACACCAACGTGGCTCTGGCTTCAGCGGCGGGTTTCGATAACGCTGGGGATCTGGTCACGGTGAACATGACGGGCGTGGCGGTTCACCTTCCCTTCGAAGTCAACCTCGCCTACGTGGTGGGAGGCTCTAAACTGAGGGGGTGGGCTGGAGGAGGACTGAACGTAAGCATAGCTCAGGCTACCGTTAACATGAGCTACACGAACCTCTCCCAGGGGGTAAGCTGCGCGGCTTCAGCCACAGGACAGACGGAGCTCACACCCGGATTTCAGCTCTTCGGCGGCGGTGAGTATATCTTCGGAGAGCTTCCCACCATAGGAGGTGTGTGGGGCGTCTTTGCCCAGGCAAAATACATGTACGCCAAGAAGGTCGATATGAGGATAAGCGGATCCGTCGAGTGTGTGGACACCTTGGGGAACAGCGTTACCCGGTCCCTGGACGAGAGCATAGAGCTGAAGCTGTCGAACACCTCCTACATGGTGGGGCTTTCCTACCACTTCTGAGGGAAGAGAAAGAGGCTCCTGTGTTAGGATAGGATTCCGGAGGTACTGAGGATGGGACTGAAGGATCTTCCCGCGGGTAAGAACCCGCCCGAAGACATATACGTGGTCGTGGAGATACCTCAGGGAAGCGCCGTTAAGTACGAGGTGGACAGGGATACGGGAGCCGTCTTCGTGGACAGGTTTCTGTTCACCGCCATGTACTATCCCTTCAACTACGGTTTTGTGCCGGGGACCCTTGCGGACGACGGGGATCCCCTGGACGTTCTCGTCATCTCCCGGGAGCCGGTGGCTCCGGGCTCCGTTATGCGCTGCAGACCCATAGGTATGCTGGAGATGAGGGACGAGGAAGGCATAGACACCAAGCTGGTCGCCGTCCCCCACCAGAAGCTCGATCCCTCCTACGAGAGGATAAGAACCGTTGACGACCTGCCCCAGATAGTAAGGGACAGGATAAGACACTTCTTCGAGCACTACAAGGAGCTCGAACCCGGCAAGTGGGTGAAGGTGGAAAGCTGGAAGGGTCTTCAGAGCGCCATAGAGGAGATAAAGAAGGGAATCGAGAACTACAGAGCTAAGGCATGAACGAGGAGGAGATACTCCAGCGCGCAAGGCGCGTTATAGACAGAGAGATAGAGGGAATAAAAAAGCTGAGGGATGCTCTGGACAGCCGCTTTGCAAAGGCGGTGGAGCTTATCCTCGCCTGCAACGGCAAGGTCATCGTTACAGGGATAGGAAAGTCGGGCCACATAGCCCGGAAGATAGCCTCCACCCTCGCGAGCACGGGAACCCCCGCCCACTACCTCCACCCCTCCGAGGCGCTTCACGGGGATCTCGGTGTCATAGACAGCAAGGACGTGGTCATAGCCATATCCAGCAGCGGGGAGTCCAGGGAGGTCGTGGAGATCATCCCCTATCTGAAGATGCTGGGCGTTCCCCTCATAGCCGTAACCAACAGGGAGGGTTCGACCCTTGCCAGGTACAGCGACGTCCACCTCTTCCTGAACGTGGAGTGCGAAGCCTGCCCCCTTCAGCTGGCTCCCACGACCACCTCGACCGCTACCCTCGTTCTCGGGGACGCCATCGCCATGACCCTCCTCGAACTCAGGGGCTTCACGGCGGAGGACTTCGCCCTGAGACACCCCGCGGGAACCTTGGGGAGGAAGCTGAGGCTTGTCAGAGATCTTTACCATACGGGAGAGGAGCTTCCCGTTGTCAGGGAGGAGGATCCCATGAGGGAGGTTATACTGGAGATGACCTCCAAGGGGTTCGGAGCGACCGCCGTGGTGAACGAGGAGGGCAGGCTGACGGGTATAATTACCGACGGGGACCTGAGGCGCTTTGTCCGCAGAGGGGGGGACTTCGACAGGAGCTCAGCCCGGGACGTGATGACGAGGAACCCCAAGACGGCGAAGCCGGAGGAGATGGCTATGGAGGCTCTCAGGCGCATGGAGGAACACAAGATAACGGTTCTGATAGTTACCGACGGGGACAGGAAACCCATCGGCATAATACACCTTCACGATATACTGAGAGCTGAGATAAATCTTTAAGAATTAAGAATATCTTAATATTAGCAAGGATAAGCAGGATAAAAGGAGTTTGTGTTATAATCATTCAGCCGAAAAGGAAAACAGCCATGGAAGGAGTGAGCCTGAACCACGTCTTTCTGGGATTGCTCGCTATGGGCATAGCCCTTGGGCTGATAGGAGCGGGGGGCAGACCTTCCATAAGACCTACCCGCTATCAGGCGCTTTTCGAAGGTTACCTGCGCTTTGTGAGGGGGATGCTTCTGGACAACATAGGTCCGAGCGGTCTGAAGTACACGCCCCTCATAGCTGCCATAGGTCTCTTTATATTCTTCTCCAATCTGCTGGGTATGGTGCCGGGTCTCGAAGCACCCACGGGCAACATAAACACGAACCTCGCCATGGCTCTGATAGTTTTCCTCTACTACAACTACGAGGGTGTAAGGGAAAACGGTTTAAGTTACCTCAAGCACTTCATGGGTCCCGTGAAGATACTCGCCCCCTTCTTCTTCATAGTCGAGATAATATCCCACATAGCCCGTCCCATCACCCTCTCCCTGAGGCTCTTCGCCAACATGAAGGCAGGTGCTCTGCTCCTCATATCGCTCGTGGGACTTGTTATTCAGAACCCCTTTACCATGGCTGTTTCGCCGGTGGTTCTTCTGTTCATAATAGCCATAAAGTTCCTCGCCATATTTATACAGACATACATATTCATGATCCTGTCGGTGGTTTATCTTGCGGGGGCGGTTGTCCACGAGGAGCACTGATATGAAAATAGCGCTTGTTCTGACAGATTCCTCCTTGGAGTGTGAGAGGGCGTTCAGGATGCTGGCGGAGTGTGCCCGTGCTTTCTCCGCAGAGGTCAGCGTGCACGTGATCCTGGAAGACCTTTACAGACTTCAGTCCGCCGGCATATCGCTGGGCATCCCTCTCCCCCCCGATACGGTCGGATCAGCCAAGGAGAAGGCGGGGGAAAAGGTCAGAAGGCTCTGGAGGAGAGCAACCGGCTCCGAAGAGGCTGAGGTAGAGACCCACCTCACGGTGGGTGAGCTTATGTCCGAAGTGCGCCGTTTTACCGGAGAGAAAGCCCCGGATATGATAGTCTGGGGCTGCGTAGGGACAGGTGATCTCTGCAGGATCCTTGAGGAGATAGACATACCTTCGCTGATAATAAAGTGAAAGGAGGTAAACAGATGAGTAGGAAGGCTCTTGCCCTTATCGCTTCACTCCTACCCGCGCTGGGCTTTGCTGCGGAGACAGGAGCAGACGGTTCCGGTGACAAGGCTCTCTTCTTCGGTCTCGTTGCCCTCGCCTCGGGACTTGCCATAGGTCTCGCCGGTCTCGGTGCGGGGATAGGCATGGGTAACGCCGTCAGAGGGACGCAGGAAGGTATAGCGAGGAACCCCAACGTGGGTGGAAGGCTCCAGACCATAATGTTCATAGGTCTGGCTTTTATAGAGACGATAGCCCTCTACGCCCTTTTCGTGGTCATAGTTTTCGTCTTCACAGGTATATTTACAGGTAAGGCGGGCTTCTGAACCCGCCCTGCTCCCTCAAGGGAGGTGGTAAATGGCTACCGAAGCTCTGAAGCCTCACATATCGATAAAGAAGAAGAAGAGAAAGAGCGGGTTTCTTGCCAGAATGAGAACCTCCTCAGGAAGGAGGATAATAAAGAGGAGGAGAAGAAAGGGAAGGAAGAGGCTGGCACCGTAAATGGGTTGGATCGCTATAAAGCTTCTGCGCCTCTGGCAGGTTGCTGTCTCTCCCCTCTATCCCCCCAGCTGCAGGTTCTACCCTACGTGCTCGGAGTATTCTGTGATGGCTATCCAGAAGCACGGTGTTCTGAAGGGATCCCTCAAGACCCTCTGGAGACTGCTCCGCTGTAATCCCTGGAGCAAAGGAGGTATAGATCTACCTTGATACCCGATAAGAAGGAAGCCGAGGCTAAGAGAATCTTTATAGCTATGATCGTTGTGGGTATCCTGATACTGGTCTTCGACTACTTCTTCATAAAGTTCATCCCCGAACCCCCTCCCCAGAAGGGAACAGGAACGATAACCGAGGAGGAGATGAGGGAGAAGCTGGGAAGGAAGGAGGAGAAAAAGGAGGATCTGCCAACCCTTATGCTGGGAACCACCAGAGAGAAGAAAGAGCCTGTGGAAACCGTTACCTACAAGTTCGGGAACTTCTCCTTGGAGGTGAGCCCTCAGGGTGGCAGGATAGTGAGGTTCGTGGACGGAGAGTTCGGCTTCGACCTCGTAACCGAGGTGGAGCGGAAGCTAAAGGTTTTCCCCCTCGAGGTTTACACGGGGGACCCCGATCTGGATCAGAAGCTCAACTTCGGGAGATACACCCTCAGGCGTGAGGGGAACAGGCTCCTGATGCACTACGAGGGAGAGGGAATAAAGCTGGCGAAGGTGTTGGAGTTCAGGGACTTTTACTTCCTCCTCCGGATAGAGAGCGACTCTGACAGGAAGCTCTACGTGCTGGCGGGAACCCATCCGGACGAGGAGTCCTTTTACACCCATCAGGGTCCCGTTCTCAAGATGGGGGACGACGTTCTCCGGATAGATCCCGACGATGTTCAGGGAAAGCAGAGCTACGAGGGAGAAATCCACTTTGCGGGGGAGGAGAGCAGGTACTTCTTTAAGGGTTTCAAGGGGAAGATCGACAGGGTCGTGGTGGACCGGATCAGCTACAGGGACGGAGAGGAGGAGAAGTTTGCCACCTTCACCTACGTTCGCTACAGCGAACCCCTCACCCTCTACATGGGAGCTAAGTACTACTCCAGACTCAGAGACATAGATCTGGGAGACCTTCTGGACTACGGCATGCTCAGGATAGTGGTCAAACCCCTCTTCCTCTTCATGTACTGGGTCTTCGAACACACGGGAAGCTGGATCCTGTCCATCGTCATCCTGACGCTGATCCTGAGGATCGTCTTCTTCCCCCTGAACTACAAGAGCACCACCTCCATGATGAAACTGCAGGAAGCCGCTCCGAAACTGGAAAAGCTGAGGAAGAAATACAAGGACGATCCCGCAAAACTCCAGCAGGAGATGATGAAACTCTACTCGGAGATAGGAGCCAATCCCATGAGCGGCTGTCTGCCGATCCTCGTTCAGATCCCCGTCTTCTTCGCCCTCTACAAGGTCCTCATCATAACCGTCGATCTGAAGCTGACGGGGATGCTCTGGATACCCAGCCTCGCGGACAAGGACCCCTTCTACCTGCTCCCCATCGTGATGGGTCTTACCATGATACTCCAGCAGAAGCTCATGCCGAGCCCCGATCCCAAACAGAACCTCATAATGTACATCTCCGCCGTAGCCTTCACCTTTCTGTTCGCCAACTT
>DRNB01000275.1 GCA_011375045.1 Aquifex aeolicus | reverse complement strand
TCAGTATCTCCCGCAGTCCCACAATGGGAAGGAGTCCTGCACTCATCACCGCGCAGTAAAACCAGGCAAAGAAAACGGGATCGCTCTCCACTATGACGAACTTGCCTATGACGACGCTTCCCCCGAACAGGAGGGCGGACAGCAGCATGTACAGGCTTCCCCTGTTCGCCTTCAGAAAGGTTACCAGCGACCCCCCGCTGAGGACAAAGGAGCCAGCCAGAATCAGCCCTATGCCGAGGAGCCCCGGCGGTGCTATCTTTTCTCCGAGGAATAGAAAACCAAAGAGAGCGGAGAAAACGGGCATGAAGGCGAAGAAGGGCACGCCCACAGACAGCGGAGCCAGCTTTATGCCCTTTATAAAAAAGACGGAGGCAACCACCTCGAGGGGTAACCACAGGAAGGTCGTCCACAGGACGGTAGCGTTAAAGTCCCAGAAGTAAATCCCTGCCGGAAGGAGGAGAAGGGTTCCCACCGGAAACCTTATCCAGAGGACGAAGTTCTCATCGTAACCCCTCTGAAGACTCTTCTTGTTGAGTATGTCGTTGGTAGCCCAGAAGAAGGCGGACAGCAGAGCGAGGAGGATCCCCGTCATCCGAGAAGTTCCGGAAGTCTGAAGAGGGAGTAAAGAGCAAGCCCCTCCTCTGCGATCCTCTCCCCTCCTCCCTCCTCCCGATCCACAACCGCAAAGACACCCACGATCTCGAGACCAGCCTCCCTGCAGGCTCTCACCGCCTTCAGAGCTGACGATGCGGTCGTAACCACGTCTTCGATAACGGCTACCCTCTCTCCCTCCCTGAGAACCCCCTCTATCCACCTTCCTGTTCCGTGTCCCTTGGGTTCCTTCCTGACAACGAAGGGTTTTATGGGAGCGCCGTCCATGTAAGAGATAAAGGAGATCGCGTAGGCGATGGGATCCGCCCCCAGCGTCAGACCTCCGGCGGCGTCCGGGCTGAACTCCCTCACCAGCGCGTACATGAGCCTGCCCACCAGATAGGCGCCCTCCGGATCGAAGGTTACCCTCTTGAGATCCACGTAAAACCTGCTCATCTTCCCCGAGGAGAGCTTGAAAACCGGCTCCTCCGCCACCCTCAGGGAGCGTTCCCTTATCATCTCCTTCAGCTTTTCCCTCTCCATAACCGCCGGCTCCTGATAATTATAAGGGACACCGATTTGGAGTAAATTAATCTTCTGATGCACCTCAGAGATCAGCTCAGAGCGAAGGAGCTTCTCCAGAAGCTCTACCGGACGGCAAGGATCCCCTCCTCCCTGCTCCTTCACGGTCCGGAGGGTGTGGGGAAAACGGTGGCTGCTCTGGACTTTGGCAGGGGACTCCTCTGCAGGGAGGGGAAGGTCTGGGGTTGTGGTGGATGCGCTTCCTGCAGGCGCTTCGATCGGATAAGGGACGCCATACTGAGCGGTTCCTGGGAGGACATATCCCTCCGGGAGGAGCAGAGCGGAAAGAGCGTCTTCCTCTACCTGATGGGAGACCACCCTGATTTCATCTTTGTTCCCCCCTCGGGACAGAGTATAAGGGTGGATCAGATCAGAGCGCTGAGAGCCTTCGTGGAAGCAAAACCCGCCCTATCCCCCCGCAAGGTTGCCGTCATAGACAGCGCCCATCTGATGACCAGGGAGTCCGCCAACGCCCTCCTGAAAACCCTCGAAGAGCCACCCCTGAACACCCACCTGATCCTCACCGCCCTGAGCGAGGGATCCCTCCTCCCCACCATCCTCTCGAGGGTTCACCCCGTTGCCCTGCAACCCCTGGAGGAGAAAACACTTCTGGAGCTTCTGCCCGAAGCGGAGGAGGAGGTAAGGAAGCTCTCCAAAGGTAGCTACACCCGGGCAAGGCTGCTGGAGGAGCACAGGGACCTTGTCCGCTCAGCCGAGGAGTTCACAGGGGGAGATCCCCTGCGGATATACGAGATAGCCCTCCAGATCGACAGGATGGAGCCCGGAGAGAGGATCCTCTTCACGGAGATATTAGAGGACAAGCTCATGGCTCTTTTTGAGGCGGGGAAGCTGGGTTATGATAAACTCGAAATGCTTTCGGAGAAGCTCTCAGAGCTGAGGGAAGGTATCCCGCGAGGTATCCGAACGTCCC
>DRNB01000274.1 GCA_011375045.1 Aquifex aeolicus | reverse complement strand
CTGAAGGGTGAGGAGGTCTTCGCCCACCTGAGAAACAGGCTCTCCGCCCACCAGATAGGGTTTCAGGACGTCCTTGCTCTTTTAGAGCTTAAAGGACGATCTCCTTCGGAGATCGTGGTTATCGGACTGGAGCCGGCGGATCTCCGGCCGGGAACGGAACTCAGTCTCCTCATAGAGGAGCGGATCCCCCTCCTCGTTGAGGAGTGCGTGAAGCAGCTCGAGCTCTGGGGTGTGAAGCTGAAAAGGAGGTGCGGGGTATGCTGAGAGCTTCGATCTTTCTCCTCACGCTCCCCGTTGCGGGAGCTTACGCCCACGTGAAGCCCTACGATCACCCGCATGTGGGTTTCCTCCATCCGGAGGAGCTTATCGCTCTGCTGGCGATCTCAGGCGTAAGCCTTCTGCTTCTCGGATACAGATTCATCAGAGGAAGAACGTGAACGCCGTCCCCCTTCTGAAGGAGATCCTTCAGGCTCTCAGGGACTTCAGGGACAGAGGGGAGGAGCACACCATATACATCAGCAAGATCCCCCTTACCGAGGAGGACAGGGAGCTTCTCCTCGACACCCTGGGAAGGGGATGTGTAACCGTCAGATACAGCTCCGTTTACCAGCCGGCGGAGTGGCGGGAGACAGCCATCCACGGGGTCTGGATAGGAACCATCTACAACAGGGACGGCAAACCTGTTCTGGAAACCATAGAGATAACGGACTTTCCCAAGCTCGCAGCCTCTCAGAGGGAGGACATAGAGGAATCCCTGTCGGTGCTCGCAGAGCGTATATCCTGTATAGAAACCGGGAAACGCCATGACGAACTCTCAAAATCTTGACAGAGAAGGTGATAGTGCATATAATACACACCTGTCTCTGCAGGCAGCCCCCATCGTCTAGCCTGGCCTAGGACGCCGGCCTTTCACGCCGGAAACGCGGGTTCAAATCCCGCTGGGGGTGCCATCTGCTTCTAAAATATGAACCCCTCACCGCCTCTTCCTTGGAATCGACAGACCCCGGTGCTATAATCTAAGGCGGTATGAACATGGTAAGGCTCCAGCTTATATACCCGGAGGAACTGGTCAAAGAACCGATCCTGTGTATGGTCTGCAAGAACTTCGACGTTGTGCTGAATATAAGAACCGCCAAGGTTACTCAGGACACAGGCATACTCACCGTGGAGATAGACGGGGAGGCGGATGAGATAGAGAGAGCCATCAGATTCATAGAGGAGAGGGGGGTAAGCGTTCAACCCATAGAAGGACAGATATTCATGGAGTAACCTTATTGTCTATCAGTTCAGATTCAGCAGAGCCTTGAGCTCCCGAATTCTGTCCCTCAGGCGGGCGGCTTTTTCGAACTCCCAGTTCTGAGCCGCTCTCCACATCTCCTTTTCCAGCTTTGCCACCTCTTTGAGGAGATCCTCTTCGGTTTTAATCCCTGCAGGCAGCTCCGTGGGCAGTTTTACGTAGTCCAGCTCTTCTAAAGCCAGCAGCTCCTTTACCGGTTTTACTACGCTGCGGGGTGTTATGCCGTGCCTCCGGTTGTACTCCTCCTGCTTTGCTCTCCTCCTGCCGGTCTCCTCGATGGCTCTTTT